>NZ_JAGJEF010000143.1:0-3616 GCF_018100875.1 Pseudoalteromonas sp. MMG012 | reverse complement strand
AGTTTTGGATAGCCTTATTACTAACACAGAAGAAAAAGATTTTTTTATAAAATTTATGTCAGAACGTGATTGGTGGATAAAAACGGGTCGTAAGTCTGAAGCTGCAAAAGGTAAAACCTTAGACCGTAGTGATGTTTATGAATCAAGTATCGCACTAGCTTGTAATTTAGTTATAGCTAATTCGTCAAAGCTAAAAGTTCTTATAAATGCTTTTTATCAAGATATTGATCTAAAAAGCTATTTCTCGAACATGAATATAGAAGAGTTCGAGGTAAAAGATAATACCATTACTGAGCAAAAAACAGCTTACAAAGCTAACAATCTCAAAGCTCAAAATAAAATCTATTATGGTGCACCAGGCACCGGTAAAAGCAACCTAATAGATCAAATAACAAAGTACAGTTGCCGTTATACAACAGTATTCCATCCTGATACGCAGTATAGTGATTTTGTAGGTGTTTTGAAACCAGTGATGGTAGAAGCGAATGGAGAGAAGAGAGTTTCATATGAGTTTAGATCTGGGCCATTCACTAAGGCGTTGATTAAAGCTCTAAATGATACAGGTAAACATGTTTATCTTGTCATCGAAGAGCTTAATAGAGCACCTGCCGCTGCTGTTTTTGGTGAGATATTTCAGTTACTAGATCGGAATATGCAGGGTGAAAGCCAATATAAGATAGAAGCTTCTGATCCCGATATGCTGCTTCACATTAAAGAAAACCTAGAAGAGCCAGATAAGTTTAATGAGCTTTACTTGCCTTCCAACCTGTCAATTCTTGCTACTATGAATAGCAATGACCAATCAGTTATGCCAATGGACACTGCTTTTAAGAGACGTTGGTTATTCGAATACTTACCTATAAACTTTACTCTGGCCGGTGATGGCAATTTTATACTTACGTTTGCTGATGGTTCAAAGCCTGAAGTGCCTTGGAAAGTATTTGCTGAAGTTGTAAATGATACTTTGTCTTCTTTACAAGTACCTGAAGATCGACTTTTAGGACATCGCTTTGTTTCCGATGAAGAGCTTACTACTATTGAAGAAGCTAATAATACACTAAAAGGTAAAATATTAGTTTACCTCTGGGATGATGTACTTCGTCATGGAAAGCGTGATGTGATTTTTAATAAATCAGTGGCAGGTACTTTCGGTCAGTTATCACATCAATTTGGAGAAGGTAAGGCTATTTTCTCTGACATTTTTGAGGCTAAGTTATCAGAGGCATTAATCGAAGCGCAAAAAGTTCAAGAAGTTGTCGCAAATGAACAACCAGAATAGATGTAATTAAAAATGCGTAAATTACATCTATTTGAAGATAGGCAAAGTATTGTTAAAGCTATGCCCAAGAAGCTAGTTCAAAATTTGAATAAGCAGGGGTTACTTTACGGTAATGGTCAAAAAGTTATGTTTTGTGGCTTAATTAACTTTGACGATCAAATTGCTGTATTTCTTCCCCGAAATAGTGACTATGTAGAAGTCGATGAGTCAAGCACGAAAAAAGTATGTGCAACTTTATTGAAAGCACTTAAACGTTATTTAGATGATAAAGACAATGCTATAAGTGCTGATGAATTCGTTGATGAAGGCATTCATGGGCAAGAGTACCTAGGTTTAATATTTACTTTATTTGAAGACTACTTCAACAACGGTCTTTTTACACGTCGAGTATCTGAAAGGAAAGTAAACTCAGGGAAAGTAGATTGGAACCGTACTATTAAGCAATCTATACCGTATATGTCTGGTGACAGTTCTGTTTACTTAGAGTTAGCCGGATCTATTAAACGAGTATATTCCAACTGTGAAACTGCGAAAATTCATGCTGAAATTTTACGTAATTTAGATCAAAAAGTTGGCTGGTTAATTAACGATGATGATGGAGCTATAGCTAAGCAGCTTATCGATGTTCCTGCTTCACTAATGGATAATGATGCGAAGCTTTATCATCTAAAAAGTGAGTTAACACGCGCATACTCTGATCGTGATATTTACTTGATTAAACAATTGATTAATTATCTTAAACTAGAAAATATGTTTCAGAAAAGTAACTTTTCTATTGGTGTAAAAAGGTTTGAGGGCATGTGGGAGCATATGCTGTTAAAAGCGCTTAAAAACGTATTTCCTGTAAACAAGAAGCTAGCTAAGCCTGTCTATAAAATAAATGGTGATTTGAAGTTAGCGAGTAGAAAAGGGCAACGAACCGATATAGTCATTAGAGACACCGAAACAGGGGACTTTACAGTCATTGATGCTAAATATTACTGCGCTAAAAGTTTAGAAACTGCACCTGGTTGGCCAGATTTAGTTAAGCAGTTCTTTTACGCAAAAGCAGTGAAGTCAATATACCCTGAGAACAGTGTCTCTAATATGTTTATTTTTCCTGGTAAGAATGGGCCAATTGAATCTGTACATATGGCTGAGACAACCAAGTACGAGATTCAAGGAGAAGACTTACTTGATGAATATCCTGTAATCACCTGCCACTACTTAGATCCAATTAATCTAACTACTATATTTGTAGAAAGCAAACTCGTTGAGTTAATGAGTGTGTTGAATAAACGATAACGAAATATAGTGATTTGGAACACACAAAATTAAAGCAATTGTGCGCTTATCTAGGTAAAATGGTGAGCTAATCACTATTTCACACAGGAGAATACTATATGGCAATCCAGTGGTTCCCAGGACACATGAACAAAGCGCGCAATGAGATCAAAGAAATTATGCCGCAAATGGATGTCATTATTGAGGTGCTTGACGCGCGTATTCCCTATAGTAGTGAAAACCCAATGGTGTCTGCGCTACGTGAAGGTAAACCGGTGGTGAAAATACTCAATAAGGCAGACTTGGCAGATCCGGTGATGACTGAGCAGTGGATGCAATATTTAGAGCAAGAAAGTGGTGTGAAAGCTGTGGCATTTGGTCACGATAAAGCGGCAGAAGTGTATAAAATAAATGAGCTATGTAAAAAGTTAGCGCCGCATAAAGTGGGTATTGATAAACAGCTTAAAGCCATGATCATGGGGATCCCAAATGTGGGTAAATCCACATTAATAAATACGCTAGCAGGGCGAATTGTTGCTAAAACGGGCAATGAGCCAGCGGTGACTAAAGCGCAGCAACGCATTAAACTTGACGATGGTATTATGCTGTATGACACACCAGGCATGCTTTGGCCAAAAGTAGAGAATGAAAATTCAGGATACCGATTGGCGGCAACAGGTGCTATCAGAGATACCGCAATTGACTATGAAGAAGTTGCAAGCTATACCGCAGAGTATTTGTTATTGGCGTACCCTAGATTACTTCAGTCACGCTATAAAATAGATGAGTTGCCTGAACAAGATTGGGAGTTCATTGAAATGGCGGGTAAAAAGCGTGGTTGTATACGCGGTGGTAATCAGGTCGATACCCATAAGATGTCAGAAATCTTAATTAATGAATTACGTGATGCGGTGATTGGTCGTATCACCATGGAAACGCCAGAAATGCGTGAGCGTGAAGAAGTGGTTGTGGCCCAATTGAGAGCGCAAGCTGAGGCGAAAAAAGCGGCAAAAGAAGAGGAAAAGAAACAGCGACGTGCACGAGCCAGAAAAAATAGGCGCTAATACGTAACCT
>NZ_JAGJEF010000142.1:0-3637 GCF_018100875.1 Pseudoalteromonas sp. MMG012 | reverse complement strand
GTCCTCACCTATGTACTGGGAACAGACAAAGTAATAAACATTCTCAGGTTGCGTTACAGCTATAATGTTAACTTTTATCGGAAGCCAGCGTTGCTTTCAATTACATCCCTATGCCCCACACGGGCTCCGTACACCCCACGAGTTACAAAAACCACCCAAGTGGGAAAAAAGGTCATTAAACCTCTTCTGCTCTTGAATTATAAACTCATACGTCACTTTACTTTTTACTGTCACTGAGACATAACCTGAATCGCCCCCTTCTTCCATAAGCTCATCATCTGGTTCTATAAAATGTGCATCAGGTAATTTTTCTAAAATGGCGTCTCGCTGACCTTTATTTAATGGCCAAGACGCAAAGTCAATATTAAACTCAACTTCATGCACAGCGCTGAAGTCAAAGTTTCTTTCCTCTAACAAACGCAGTACATCTGCGTCGGAATCAGTCGGCCAACTATTTTTCTCTATCATTAATGAAATCTCTTGTCTTTTAATGCTCTGCAAAATAACACACATGACAATCATTTGCATTCACACTCGCATTTTGATTACTGCAGATTTCGATATCAATGACCCACCTGTATATCGATTCAAGCGCATTTTATTAAATACGAAAAACCAAAAAGCCACCAACATAAAGTATTAAATATCAGACAACTAGCTATAACTTCTAGTCTCAACTGGCAAAGCCGTTCACATTTAGTTTTAATCTAATCAGAACAAACTCGCAATGGCGGCGCCAACCTATTTCTATACTCCATAATAAAGTAACTGAAGCATACCTTCGCTCTAAAGTCTTGCAATGTCCTACGTAACCCATCTTTGTATAATCTCCAATTTATACAGCTAACTGAGCTCATCCCGTCAAAAGTATTGTTTTCATTATCAAAACCTTCCTTTTATTGGTTTTATTTTATTTTACAACAAACAAATGTTCTCGCACACGAATTTAACATTCGTGACTTTTAAGATAATAAAGTGTATTTTGCCCCTGTAATTTTTTAAAATAATAAAAACCAAACACTTAACTGTATTGCCAAAATAATGAAAGGAAGCAAGGAAACGATATGAGTTATATCGCAGACACCAGTGCGCAAGATACAACAATAAAAAAATCCCGCTCACTAAAGAAGTTGATTGTGCCAGTTTTTGGCGTCGTTATCGCAGCAGTCATATTTTATCTATTTATACTTCCGCCAATCATCAATTGGACAAAAGGCACAAGTGCCGTACACAAAGAGAAGTTTAATATTGCGACTGTTGAACAAGGCCTATTTGTTAGAGACCTTTCAGTACAAGGCAAGGTCACTGCGGCGCGTCGACCTACATTATACAGCCCCGCACAAGGTACCGTAACGTACTTAGTTGAAGCAGGCGACAGCGTCATGTCACAACAAACGGTTGCCATCATCGATAGCCCCGAATTAAAGAGTGAATATAATCAACAACAAGCAAATTTGATTAGACTAAAAAATCAACTTGAACGTGAAAAGATTCAGGTAAAGAAGTCAAATTTAGAACAAGAGAACCAAATTGGTCAGGCACAAGTCGCACTCAATGCAGCTAAAAGAGAAATGCGACGCGCTAACGAAGCCATGAAAAATAAAGTGATCAGTGACATTGATTATCAAAAAGCCAGTGATGATTTACAAAATGCCAAGCGTGAATATGAACACGCAGTAAAAGAAGTTGAATTGGTAAAAGAAAGTCAGAAATTTGAAATTAAAACCCGTGAATTAGAGTTGCAATCTCAACAAGTCAAAGTGACTGAATTAAAACGTCAGGTTGATGGTTTAAAGGTCACATCACCTGTGACGGGTCTAGTAGGAAATTTAAATGCACAACAAAAAAACTCCGTGGCTAAAAACCAATCTCTTTTGAGTATTGTTGACTTATCTGAATACGAACTCGAAGTGCAAATCCCTGAAAGTTATGCGGATGACCTCGCCTTAGGCATGGAGGCCGAAATTACCCTCAACCAAAGCATGTATCAAGGTGGATTAGTCGCCATATCTCCCGAAATCACTCAAGGGCGTGTTCAAGGTAAAGTACGTTTTAAAGACTCGAATTTAACTGGACTGAGACAGAACCAACGCTTAACAACGCGGATTATTCTAGAACGCAAACATAATATTCAATACCTCCCTAGAGGTCAGTTCTTAAAAACCTATAACGGGCAATTTGCTTATGTTGTAACCGATAATTCAGCAGTTAAAACCGCCATAAAAATAGGCTCACGTAGTCTAGGCAAAGTAGAAGTGATATCTGGCTTAAAAACAGGTGATACTGTGGTGATATCTGATTCAGATATTTTCAAAGACGCACCAAGCGTACGTATTTTACAATAAAAAGGAATAGTAATGTTAAAAATGAAGAGTTTATCAAAAGCGTTTGTAACGGATGCAATAAAAACGCAAGCACTTCACCCATTTGATCTCACTATAGAACAAGGCGAATTTGTCAGTATTATTGGTCCTTCAGGTTCAGGGAAAACAACCTTTTTGAATATTGCAGGGTTATTAGAAGAACACTCCGACGGTTTATATGAGCTGGATGGGCAGAATGTCGCTCAGTTTACCGATAAAAAAAAATCCGCCTATCGAAATGAAAAAATTGGTTTTGTATTTCAAAGCTTTAACCTCATACCGGAGCTAAACCTCTACGATAACGTTGACATGCCTTTACGCTATAGAAAGTTTAACCGTGATGAGCGGCACAAACGCATTATGCAAGCACTTGAGCAAGTCGGATTAGCGGGACGAAAGAGTCATTACCCTACACAACTCTCTGGAGGTCAACAACAGCGTGTTGCGATTGCTCGCGCTATAGCAGGTACTCTTTCCGTTATTCTCGCAGATGAACCAACGGGTAATTTAGACTCTAAAATGGCTGAAGGCATTATGACCTTACTGAAAGACATCAATGCAGCTGGCACAAGTATCATCATGGTGACCCATGATAATGCACAGGCAGCTCAGGCTAACCGCATAGTACAAATTAAAGACGGTCACCTATCTGAATACACACACAATAAAAAAGCCATCGCGTAAGGGCATAACATGTATTCTTATTACTTCAAGCTCGCCCTGCTCAGCTTGCGTAAAACGCCATTACTAAGCCTTTTAATGGTGATAATGATCGCGATTGGCATTGGTGCAACCATGACCACCTATACTGTCAGCTACATGATGTCTCAGGATCCTATCCCAAATAAAAGTGCAAACCTATATCAGGTTCAACTAGACAGTTTGGATTACGAGTTTGCTGATGGCGATACATTGCCTATCACTATCTCATATCAAGACGTCCAAGCATTATTAAAATCTGACATACCAAAAAACCACGTTGCACTGAGTGCCATTCAAGAAGAGATCCGCCATATAAATAACAAAGATATAGAACCTAGAAGCTTGGAAGTTCGCTCAACTACCAGCGACTTCTTCAATATGTTTGAAGTTCCCTTTTTGTTTGGCGCAGGGTGGAGCGAACAAGATGGCAAAGATGCTGCCCAAGTTGCCGTGCTATCCAAAGAAACTAACACTTGGCTTTTTAATGGTGAAAACTCGGTTGGCAAAACATTTTATTTCGGTAAAGACACGTATCGTGTCATTGGTGTATTAGACGATTGGAACCCCTTACC
>NZ_JAGJEF010000141.1:0-3693 GCF_018100875.1 Pseudoalteromonas sp. MMG012 | reverse complement strand
TGGTGCGCTTAATCAGCAGGCCAACCAGGTTCGCGATTATTTACTCGCACACTCTGATTTTATGCCTGGAGATATTGTCGCGCTTTATGTTGAGCGAACAGCACAAATGATGGTTGCCATACTGGCTATTTTAAAAGCCGGTGGTACATATCTGCCTTTAGACCCGAACTACCCGAAATCTAGAACTGAATATATGCTTGAAGATTCAGGTGCAACTTGTATTTTGACTGAGGAAGCATTAGAAGCTGATTTGCAGTCGTTTACGTTGAGCACTCTGTGTATGTGCGAGGCAAAGAAAGCGGATAATATACAACCGGTTAAAATAGATACGCAGCAATTGCCTGAGCCCTCTAGTAATGCCTACATCATTTATACATCGGGAACCACAGGTAAACCTAAAGGTGTGGCAATTCAGCATCAGGGCGCTGTAAATTTAGCATTTGCATTGGCCGAACGCTTGCCATCAGGCCCTAATGCTCGAGTGTTACAGTTCTCTGTACCTTGCTTTGATGCGTCTGTATTTGAGTGGATATGGGCATTAACACAAGGGGCGAGCCTCTATATTTGCAGTGATGGTGTTAAGTTACAACCACAAACAATGGCGCAATATCTTGAGGATAATCAGATCACACATACGTGTCTAACCCCATCTTATATCGCCTACTTACCCTACCATGAACGTTATAGTTTTAAAGTATTGGGGGCGTGTGGTGAAGCATGTAGTGAAGAACTTGGCTGGCGCTGGGCTAATCACTATCCTGTTTTTAACCTTTATGGACCAACCGAAGTAACAATATGTGCGAGTATCTCCCAGATCAATGTTAACGAGGCAATTACGATAGGTAGACCTTTGCCAAATACTGCGCTTTATGTTCTTAATAGTGACCAACAACTTTGCCCTTTAGGTGTTGCCGGTGAATTATATGTCGCTGGTCAAGGTGTCGCTTGTGGTTATGTTAATCGCCCAAGTTTGACAGCAGATCGGTTTGTAAATGTACCAAATATCGCATTAGGTAAACGCCTTTATCGTACAGGGGATCTAGTACGTTACCTTGCTAATGGTGATCTTGAGTATTTAAGTAGAGCCGATGAACAAATAAAAATACGTGGTCATCGGGTTGAGCCACTTGAAGTCGAGCGCCAGATCACATTATTAGAGAACATTCATAAGGCCGTGGTTAATGTAGACCAAGATAGTCAGGGTCATACACGCATGATTGCTTATATTGAGGCTAAGGAAGCAGTAGCACAGCCGTCAGCGTTTACCGAGCAGGTGAAGCGGCAATTACGCGCAAGCTTACCCATATTTATGGTGCCATCGAGTATTATATTCATGCAGGAGTGGCCTTTACAGCCCAGTGGCAAGGTGGATAAATCTGCATTAGCTAAGGTAGCGATGGATATTGACGAAAAAAAGGTGCTACCTCGTAATGAAGTTGAGACAGTGCTGGTCCAGATTTGGCAGACGTTACTGAGCATCCCTAGTGAGCAAATTGGTGTTTATGATCATTTTATGGAGCTTGGAGGGCATTCGTTGTTGTTGGTCCGTTTGTTAGCTGAAATTAATCAGCATTGGCAGTTAGAACTCACTTTGGCCGAATTGATAGCTAATCCTGATATCGCTTCTTTAGGAGAGAAGGTGATGCAACTACTGACAATTCGGACCCTCAAAGAGCAAGTCAATAGAACAGATATTGTCGAAGAGGGGACACTGTAAGGCGGTTTGTTTAAGCAGTTAACACATAATGTTAACTGCCATTTTATTTATTGTGTAAATATAAATGTTAAATGTTGGTCGCTTTTCATTGACATTGCAGTATCAAAAATGTTCAATGGTTAACATCTGTTAACTTAAGGGCTTGGTTTTTAAACTTACCGAGTAATTACTTAAGTTGGTGTGGGAAGGATCATGTAGTGGAGGTTGTCTAGTTTGCCAGCGCAGTCACACGTGCGTAAGACAGGCCTTAATTTGATGCTCAATAATAAGAATAAAAACCTATAGGGAAAGTTAGTTATGAGTATCAGTCAGTTAGTTGCAGAAGCGACGTCTTCGGGTGTTTATCTTTACACTGAAGGTGGACAATTAAAATATAAGCTCTCGGTTACGTCTTTTCCTGATGAGATCAAACAAAGAATACTAAAGCATAAACAAGCGGTTATTCAGTTTTTAGATCAAGTAGATGCTGAGTCTAAGCCCCAAATTACGGCGCTTGCTTCTTATGATGGATTGTTCCCGTTATCTTATGCACAGCAACGACTTTGGTTTATCGATCGTTTTGAAGGACAAAGCGCGCAATATAACATTCCAAAAGCAATTAAAGTGTCTGGCAGTTTTTCGATAGATATTGCTGAAAAAGCGATTGAACGCCTCATTTGGCGACATCAAATCTTGCGAACAACCTATGTTGAAATTGAGGGAGAGCCACGTCAACAGGTAAATTCAGATTTTGTGTTTCAAGTTAAACGCATAGACCTTACCGGTATTGATAGTACAACGCAGGACTCTCAGCTTGATACGCTCATAACTCACGATGCAAGGGCGAACTTTGATTTAAGTAATGATTTGATGTTAAGAGCAAGTTTTATTGTCACATCAGCAGTTGATCAAGGTGTATTGTTGTTCAATATGCATCATATTGCCTCAGATGGCTGGTCAATGAATATTCTCATACGGGAGTTTATTGCTGAATATACGGCGCTTATGACAGGTCAGCCTTCGAGGAGTATACCACTTGAGATTCAATATGTTGATTTTGCTCAGTGGCAACAAGATTGGTTAACTGAAAGTCGTTTAGCAAATGAGTTGAATTATTGGCAAAAGCAACTTGCAGATGCGCCTTTATTACATGGCTTACCTTTAGATAAGCCCAGACCTAGTAGTAAAGGGAATCATGGAGCCAAAGTAACGAGTTCATATTCAGCGTCTGCAATTATCGAATTTGCTAAAAGCCAAGGAATGACACCATTTATGGTATTTCATGCGGCTTTAAGTATAGTGCTATGTCGCCATAGTAACCAAAGAGAGTTTATCATAGGGACGCCTGTAGCAAATCGTCAGGATTGTGCATTATCGCCACTTATCGGTTTTTTTGTTAACACATTAATTTTAAAATCATCGATGGAGCATGGGTCAGTCTTGGAGTTTTTACACCATATTCGCGACACTAATTTGGCCGCACAAAGTCACCAAGATTTACCATTTGAACAAATAGTCGAACATTGCCAAGTGGAACGGAGCTTACAACATACGCCTATCTTTCAAGTTATGTTGAGTATGTTTCAAGAGAGCCCGAACTCATCACCTCAATTGGCGTTACAAGGTGTTCAGTTTGACGCTATTTCAAAACAAGTTACATCGACTAAGTATGACTTAGACATAGGCGTGTCTATGATTGATAATCAATGTTCCGTGACTTGGGTTTATGATACTGATCTATTTCATGCCCAGACGATAGAGCTGTTTGATAGTCATTTTAATCGAGTATTGACTAGCTTGTTACAGCAGCCCCAAGACTTGCCTTTATCACAACTGATGATGCTCAGTGATATAGAGCAGCAGTATTTAACAGAAACGTTAAATGACACAGACAGGGCGTATGAACAAAATGTGTTGTTACATGAGTTATTTGAGCGTCAAGCAGCGGCGAATTCACAAGCAATAGCGGTGGTATCTGGTGCGGAGCAATTGACATA
>NZ_JAGJEF010000140.1:0-3763 GCF_018100875.1 Pseudoalteromonas sp. MMG012 | reverse complement strand
AGCATTGATGTATCGAACAACACTTTACTGGAAACGTTGGGGCTGAATAACAATCAATTGAGCATGATTGATGTTACTCGTAATACAGCCTTAACTCGGCTGGACCTTGATAGTAATCAGCTCAATAGTATTAATGTTACTAGTAATCAGTTACTTGATACGTTGCACCTAGATGATAATAAATTAACAGCGATAAACATCACTGACAACCCCGCACTTAGTATATTAAGTTTAGATAATAACCAACTAACTACGATTGATGTTAGTCAAAATTTATTTCTAACAAGATTAGATCTTGATCGTAATTTACTGACCGATATTGATATTTCTAAAAATGTTTTGCTGGTTCGATTGGGGTTGAATGGAAATCAACTTAGTAAGATTGATGTGACTAATAACATTGCACTACAAATTCTGGAACTGGACAGTAATCAGGTAACTACCCTAGACATAAGCCGTAATTTTATTTTAGAGACATTGAGTGCAGACAATAACTTACTGGGCAATATAAATGTGAGTAATAATGAGCAGTTGACATATCTTAGCTTAGAAAATAATAATTTAACAGGCATTAATGTTGAAAATAATGCAAAATTAGTCTTTTTTAATTTAACTAATAATAAATTAACCTCGCTTAATGTGCTCAATAATGCTGAACTTACATCACTTAGTTTAAATGATAGTCAGCTGGAAAGTATTGATGTCACATCGAACTTGTTATTAACATCTTTATTCTTAGATGGAAATGCGCTGACAAGTGTAGATATCACAAAAAATACGTTTTTAAAAACGCTAGACTTAGATAATAATCAAATAACAGTATTAGATGTGTCATTCAATCGTGACCTAATAAACTTATCGGTTGATCAAAACAAACTATTGGAACTAAATGTCGACAATAACTTGAACTTATTGAAATTGAGTGTTGATAACAATAATTTAGTGCGTATAGATATCAATTCAAACACTGCACTGTTGGATTTTAGTGTTGATGGTAATAATTTATCACAACTCGATGTTGCAAATAATATTGCGCTTACCGAATTTCATGCCGCACAAAACCAACTTACTGAAATTGATTTATCTTTCAATCCAAAGTTGGTAACAGTGAGTTTGTTCGAGAACAAATTGACCGAAATTGATATTGAAAATAATAAAGAGTTGAAATTTTTGAGTGTTGGAGCAAACAAAATTACGAGTATAGATGTTACGAGTCACACCAATCTGTTGCAGTTGAGAGCGTATGAAAATCAACTGTCAGAGATTGATGTATCTGCAAATTCAAAATTACTGGTTTTAAGTTTATATAGTAATGAAATTTCAGGAATAGATGTCTCGCGTAATACTTTATTAAAAGAACTCAGTGTTGGTGATAATAAGTTAGAGGTGATAGATGTTTCTAAAAACATGTCATTATCAAGCTTGAAGCTATATGGAAATAAGCTTGCGGATATTAATGTGAATGAAAATACTGTACTTTCAATACTCAATGTTGGAGGGAATGTCTTGAACAGCATAGATGTATCTAAAAATTTGGAATTAGTTGAGTTTAGCGCTTACAACAATAATTTTATAGATGTTGACCTGTCTAATAATTTAAAACTATCTAAAGTAAGTTTGTATGGGAATCAATTATCAGCTATTGATATTGTACTACTGCCTCTGTTACAAGAATTAAATTTAAACAATAACAACTTCTCGAGCATTGATCTGACAAACAACCCCAGCTTAAGCGTTATTGATTTAAGTAACAATAAGCTTAGCTTTTTAGATGTGTCTAAAAATGTAAAATTACAGGCGTTAGAAGTTTATAGAAACGAGTTATCTCAAATTGATGTAGGCACTAACGTAGAACTGAAAATACTAAGTGTGTATGAGAATAGTTTATCCAACATTGATGTGAGTAAAAATATAGCGCTTGAACAACTTCAGTTGGCTGATAATGCATTAACTGTTGTCGATACCACTAACAATGTTGCACTTGTTGATTTTAATATTTATCGAAATAACTTGGCCACCTTAGATATATCGAAAAATATTAAACTAACAAGTTTAAAAGCATATGATAATGAAATTTCCAGTATTGATCTCACTGAGAATATTCAATTAGTGGAATTGAGTTTAGGTAGTAATCAACTGACAAATATCGATGTAAGTAACAATGTTGCGTTAACTTCACTAAGGCTATACAGTAATGATTTTTTGACGCTGGATCTATCAAACAATACCGCATTGCTTGAGCTTAATCTCAATTTTAATCAGCTCTCCGATATAGATTTAAGCAATGCATCCATGTTGAAGCAGTTGGAGTTAGAGCGTAATTCACTAACGAGTATTGATTTAAGTAAAAGTGTGCAGTTAGAAAGTGTTAATTTACTTAGAAATAATTTAACGAATCTAGATGTTGTGTTAAACACGCAGCTGAGTTCACTTAAATATGATGCAGGAGTGAGTTGTACTGGGGCTTCATGTACTTTGCAAAATTAAAACCCTAGTATAGTCGTAACCCTGGCGGAAGGCCCGTGATAGGGTAAAGAGACAAATTTAAAATAGACTGTGAAATAATTTCATAGCCACAAAATTTTGATTTAGTGTACTGTGAAATTGAATCTGTGGTGGCACGAATAACGAATGCTTTAATTTGTTTGCAACGCCTTATTGTCATTTAATAGCACAGTGTGTAAGCCGTGCTTTTTTGTATGGATTGTCAGCTCTATCGTAATATTGGAAAGAGTCCATTTTACCCAATATCAAATAAATGAGGGAGGTTGTGGTCTACGTAAGTTTCAATGAACATAGAAAACTTTACTGTTAAAGGCACAGATTCAAATCACGAATTATAAATTACTTTAATTTTTAATGCCTAAACTCACCCAGTATTTTGGATCAGTAATATTTCTGCTGGGATCCAGAAAAGGGTTATCAATATGAATAACTGAACTCGACTGCCATTTTGAAAGTGGAAATAAGTGTTTAGTAGAGCTATGGGTCTTCATATATTTATCAAAGCTGCCATCCTCAATCGCTTTGTTGAGTCCATTTGCGAGGTTCGTTATGAGTTCATGGTTGTTTTTACGAGTAAAAAAGTACATTGGAAATGGGTATTTGAGAATTAATTTATCATATACAATGAGGTCAGGCATAGTCTGATTTCTAGATATTACTTCGGAATGTGCTTCATTAATTCCTCTTGGAAAAGCAAAGCATCGTCCAGAATACGCTTGTTTAAACATGTTCTCATAGATGGTATTTGGCATAACATTTAACCCCGCAGCAATCATAATATCGGTATCGGGCCAATGGGAGCCTTGACATAGCCGATGCTGCTTGAGTTGTTCTAACGTTGATATTTTTTTGAGTTTTTCAATGGCACGTTTATGCGCAGTAAAAACTCTATAACCGAGTAACCCCTTAACTAAAGGAATGGGGACAAAGCCAAGGGTACTTTCTCGTTCAGAGTCAGTTCCAGCCCAATAAATATCAATAAGTCAACCAGCTTTGAGCTCATTCAGAGCCCGTTGTTGCACCATATAAGGTGCGAATGTGATATCGACTGGCTTGTCGATCTTTTCATACGCAAGCTTTATTAACCCAATATAGTAGTCATGTGTACTATCAAATTCTGATTGAGCGCCTCTTACCTTTAATGTTTGACCATAGCTAGGCAGTATAAAAATCAAACCAAAAATCAGTATTAAAACATGATGCATCGTATTTAAGCTCATTATAGTCGCTGTTTTTTAAGTATAGAGTGCCGCTTCCG
>NZ_JAGJEF010000014.1:0-99402 GCF_018100875.1 Pseudoalteromonas sp. MMG012 | reverse complement strand
GAAGATAACCTAGATGATAATAGTCTATTTAAAGTTGAATATGGCCATATCAGGTTAGATACCCCACCTGAAACCACACTTGGAGAGTATAAGATTAGTGTTACATTAGAAAATCACAATGAACCTTCTCTCAATGTAACAAAACAATTTACCATTGAAGTAGTTGATCATGTAACCCTCTCTGGTCGTCCTAAGAGCAATGCCTATCAAAACCAAACATATAGTTTTAGCCCGACAATTAGTCACTCAGATCACCTTAACCCAAACGAGTACAGTTTTCATATTGAAAACAAACCCACCTGGGCCACATTCGATACAAGACTGGGGATGTTAGAAGGTACTCCGACAGAAGATGATCTCGGTACGACTGACGATATTCATATTTATGTGACTGATGGAAAAGCCCGCTATCTGATTGAGCCTTTTTCAATCACTGTGCTGCCGTTTAACTATTCACAAAAAGTACATTATATTGCACCACATAATCTTTACACAGGCAGAGCATTCTCTTTATTTCCAAATTATATCGAAAATACAGACAACGATCCTTTAACATATCAGTTAATCAAAGCGCCACAATGGATGAAAATCAACCCAATCTCTGGCGAACTGTTTGGTATTCCTGAGGTGCATAGCGACACAGACTTACTTGAATCAACTGTGCTTGAGGTGACTATTGCAGTGTCTGACGGTGAAAATACCTACCAAAGCTCTGTCACACTCCACATTACCAAACTAGATGATGCAGAACTCATACTGCCGTTAACAGGCGACCTCTCTTATTCATCAGGCATGTACGGCTTTAACGTCAATGAAGATCACGGGTTACTTAGTCATTTTAACATCAGCAATGAGCTAAAAAATCGCCTTTCAGTCTCAGTTATCAATATTGCCCCTCTCTGTCAGAACCATGGTCTTTACGTCAGCAGTAATGGGGCATTTACTTTGAACAATAACTATAGCAACACGCCAACGTGTCAATTTCAGTTTATTGTTCAAGACTTTAATCAAGCATCAAAAGTACATACCGCTAATCTTACTTTTTCCCCTGATTTAGTATCGCCAACCATTAACTGGGATAGAGTTTTTATAGAGGAAGACCAAAAAACGACCATAGATGTCCTTGCCAATGACGTTATAGGTGACAAATCTTCGGCGAAAAGCACATTAAAAATAACTTCAGCACCCAAACTAGGTGATGCTGAGGTGATTGATGGCCAGATTAAATATACTCCACGTCCAAATATGTTTGGCCAAGATACCTTAAGCTATAGTTTTGATAGCCCATATCATGGGGTCATTGGTCAAGTAACTATTGATATTAATTTCAGTAACGACGTACCGACAGTGATGCCCCATACAACTCAGTTAATTGAAGATGGCGTATCACAATCAATTTCATTGCGCACCTTAACTTCTGACATAGAAGACGGCGTACCCGCAGGTGCAATTAATATTATCAGCTCACCAACAAAAGGCGCTATGAGCTTTAACTTACAAGATGAGTCTATTGTTTACACGCCAAGAGCCAATGAAACTGGCAGTGATGCGCTTTCATTCACAGTAACAGATAACTTTGGTGCCGTATCAGAGCCAGGCATTATCACATTTGATATCGAAGCTGTTAATGATACCCCCACCGCACAAAACGATACGTTAAACACACTTGAAGATACGATTAAAGAACTCAATATTTTAGAAAACGACTCTGATATTGAAGATGACACGTTTACAGCCGACAACATCACCCTTGAAGATCAAGGCCAAGGCGCTGGCATCTATCCGCTTGCGAATGTAACCGTCACTCCAACTGGGAATCTTTCTGTTAATCCGACTATTAACGCAAATGGCGCATTTGCATTTACTTATACTGTCACCGATAGTGGCGGCATTACCTCACAACCCGCCACCGTCAATGTACTCATTAAGGCAGTAAATGACGTACCAAGCGCAGACTCTAAAAAACTCGAGGCTATTGAAGAGCAGCCAATAGCCATAACGTTAACAGCGAGCGACGTCGAGCAATCTCCTTTAACTTACAAAATTATCTCTATGCCAAAAAGTGGTAACCTGACAATTATTAATGATGTGGTAACTTATACTGGCAACTTGAACTTCTCAGGTGCTGATAGCTTTACCTATGCTGCATTTGACCAAACTTCATGGTCAACACCAGCCACCGTTAATGTCAACGTTGCCAATGTTCAAGATTTACCATTAATCTCTGGCTCACCAGCAACCAATGTTAAACAAGGTCAACTGTATGACTTTACGCCTACAGCCAGCGATGTTGATAACGATGCCTTAAGCTTCACGATTAATAACATGCCTTCTTGGCTAAGCTTTAATGCCTCAACAGGTCAGCTAGTCGGTACACCGAGCAATAATGATGTAAATCAATATACAAACATTGCAATAAAAGTATTTGATGGAACTGGATATACTGGGCTAACTCCATTTTCAATAGAAGTTATTAACGTTAATGATGCTCCTACATTAACAGGTACGCCAGCCGCTTCAGTCAATGAAGATGCGCTATATAGCTTCACACCGTCACTTACTGATGTAGATTTAGATGACTCACACACTTTTTATATTGAAAATGCACCAATGTGGGCAACCTTTAATACCACATCAGGCGTGCTTAGCGGCACACCAACAAACAAGCATGTTGGTAGCACTGACAATGTTATCATTAGCGTGACAGATAAAGCCGGTGAAAAAGCAACATTACCCGCCTTTAATATTACAGTGAAAAACGTCAACGATGCGCCACAATTAACCGGTACGCCGTCATCAAGTGTAGCGCAAGACAGTACGTATACTTTTACACCCACACTTAGCGATATTGATGTTGATGACTCGCATACTTTTGCTATTCAAAACAGACCTGAATGGGTGACCTTTAATACTGAGTCAGGCACATTAACTGGCACCCCTCTCAATAAACACGTTGGTGGCACTGAAAATATTACCATTAGTGTGACAGATAAAGCAGGTGAAAAAGCAACATTACCCGCCTTTGATATTACAGTGGAAAACATCAATGATGCGCCACAATTAACCGGTGTGCCGTCATCGAATGTGGCACAAGACAGCGTATATACTTTCACACCAACGCTCATTGATGTTGATAAAAGTGACTCACATACGTTTGCTATTTTAAATAAACCCGAATGGACGAGCTTTAATTCTGAGTCAGGTACATTAACGGGTACCCCACTCAATAAACACGTTGGTAGCACTGACAATGTTATCATTAGCGTGACAGATAAAGCCGGTGAAAAAGCAACATTACCCACCTTTAGTATTACAGTATCAAACACCAATGATGCACCACAGTTAACAGGTACGCCGCCATCAAGTGTAGCGCAAGACAGTGCGTATACTTTTACACCCACACTTAGCGATATTGATGTTGATGACTCTCATACTTTTGCTATTCAAAACAAACCTGAATGGGCGACCTTTAATACTGAGTCAGGCACTTTAAGTGGCACGCCGCTTAATGAACATGTCAATTACAATACAAATATTATTATCAGTGTGACAGACAAAGCAGGAGCAACAGCAACACTGCCCACATTTTCAATAGAAGTTATTAACGCCAACGATGCTGCAACGCTTACTGGTACTCCAAGGACAGAAGTCACAGAAGGCAATATGTACCACTTTCTACCAACATTAACTGACCCAGATGTTGGAGACGATCATACGTTTTCAATCATCAATAAACCTGAGTGGGCTGACTTCGACACCTCTAACGGAGCTCTTACAGGCACACCATTAGATCAACACGTTGGACTCACCGAAAACATCATCATCAATGTCAAAGATAATGTAGCAGATAGCCTATCAGTGAGCTTGGCACCGTTTAGTATTACAGTCATTAACAGCCCTGATATTCCCTCAGCTGAACCTTTTCAATTTACATTGAATGAAGGCGAAGCACTGAGCATTGGGAAAGTAAACGGCTTGCTTAGTACTGCCACTGATGTAGATTTAGACTCTGGCGATACACTTATTGCAATATTAAGAGACACTGTAAAATACGGTACGCTTACTCTCAATGAGAGTGGTGCATTTACCTATGAACATGATGGGTCTGAAACACTTGAAGATACATTTACTTACTTTGTAAAAGATAGTACATACCTTCCATCAACAGTGGAAACCGTGACACTCACGATTAACCCTGTTGATGATGCGCCAATAGCTAAAAATGATGAAGCGAGCACACAAGAAGATACGCCCGTTACCTTCTCTCTTATTGACAATGATACTGATGCAGAACAAAAGCTTGTTGCGGCTTCTGCCATGCTTGTGACAGAGCCTAAATTTGGCTCAGTGTCTATCACCAATGGTATTGCCACCTACACGCCAAATGAACACGCTAATGGGCCTGATTCATTTACTTACACCGTGTCTGATTCAACCCCATTAACCTCTGAACCTGCCACGGTCAATATTGCAGTTGCCGCTGTGAACGATGCGCCAAAAGCTACTAATATCGCCAAAACAACGGATGAAGACACAAATTTAGTCATCTTAGTAGACGATATTCGCAGCCAAGCAAGCGACATCGAAGACACTAATCCAACAGGTGATTAAGCTTACCTCTGAGCCGACACATGGTGTAGTGACTCTGAGCCAAGCTGATGGCACATTAACTTACATACCTAATCTCAATGTGGTAGCTACCGACACCTTTAAGTACACTATTGCCGACAGCAACGAAGAAGTGTCTAATGAAGCGACAATTAGCATCAATATTGGCGCAATTAATGACAGACCCGTTGTTGAAAATGACAGTGTACAAACCGATGAGGATACCCCATTAACATTAGACATATTACATAATGACTCTGATGTTGAAGACCAAGGCTTTAACGGGGCAAACATTACCCTAGAAGACCAAGGCAAAGGGGAAGGCTTGTTTGACCTTGCCACTGTTACCGTGAATGCAGATGGGCAGCTACATATAGCACCCGCTAAAGATGCCGTTGGAGAACTGACCTTTACCTATGTGCTAACAGATAGTGAAGCATTGGCATCAGTACCAGCTACTGTGAAAGTGACCATTAAGC
Organism: Pseudoalteromonas sp. MMG012; assembly: GCF_018100875.1. Lineage (NCBI taxonomy): Bacteria > Pseudomonadati > Pseudomonadota > Gammaproteobacteria > Alteromonadales > Pseudoalteromonadaceae > Pseudoalteromonas > Pseudoalteromonas sp. MMG012. Next base: position 94,315 of record NZ_JAGJEF010000014.1, on the reverse strand, counting down.
CTGTTAATGACGCACCAGTGGCTGAAAACAACACAGCAACCGTTCAAGAAGATGGGTCATTTGAAATTAACATTTTAGGTAATGATACTGACGTAGATGCGAATGATAAGTTAGATGTAGCAAGTGTAACTTTAACTGATGCAGCCAGTTCTGGTACAGTGGTTATATCAGCTACTGGCACCGCGACCTACGCACCTAATGAAAACTTCTCGGGTTCTGATAGCTTTACCTATACAGTCAAAGACATTGCTGGTGCTATTTCAAATAAAGCAGAAGTCTTGGTAACAGTTGAAGCGGTAAATGATGCCCCAGTAGCAACACCAAGTGCGATGACAGTGGCCGAAGACGGTAGTATCGACATTACACTGACAGGAACAGACATTGAAAAGTCTGCGCTAACTTACAAAATTAGCACTACACCTAGTAACGGGGTACTCACACCAGTAAGCGGTGCAGTGTGGTCATATACGCCAACAGCAAACTTTAATGGCACTGACAGCATTGCATTTATCGCCAATGACGGGGAGCTAGACTCTGCGCCGGCACAAATAGCAATCACGATCACAGCGATAAACGATGCACCCAACGCGCAAAATGTATCAGCAACTACGGATGAAGAAACCCCAATTTCGATAACACTCAATGGCAGTGATATTGATGGTGACAACCTTAGCTTTATTATCAATCAACCAAGCAATGGCTCTGCGACACTGTCTGGTGGGCAAGTAAACTACATTCCAAATGATGATTTTACTGGTACTGATAGTTTTAATTACCAAGTAAATGATGGTTCGCTCACATCTAAAAGTGCTGTTGCCAATATTCAGATAAATAACGTGAATGATGCGCCAAACATTACAGGCACACCTGCGACCACAGTTCGTCAAGGTAATACCTATACTTTTACACCAAGTGCAACTGATATTGATAGTACACAGCTGAGCTACATCATAGTCAATAAGCCAACATGGGCTAATTTTGATAGTACAACGGGTACTTTATCAGGCACCCCTGCTCGCGGTGATGTCGGTACTAGTAACAACATTACTATCACAGTCAGTGACCAAGAACTCACAGCTTCTTTACCCGCTTTTAATATTGACGTGACCTTTACAAATACACCGCCTCGCGCACAAGCACAAACCATATCGGTACAGGAAGATGGTACAACGAGCTTTATACCTGCTATCAACGATATCGACGGTGATGCGTTAAATGTAGAAATTGTTACTCAACCAAATGCTGGCACTGCGTCTGTACAAGGGAATACCCTCACATATACACCGAATGCCAACTACAATGGAGAAGATACACTCACCTATATTGTTGATGATGGCACCGACAAATCATCAGAAGCGCGTATTGCTATTAATGTTGTTTCTGTGAACGATATGCCACAAGCAAACCCTGACACATTCACATTTGACGGCAACGATGCCAATCGCTACGTACTTGATGTGTTAAGTAACGATACTGATCTCGATGAGCAGCCACTCACTATCGTGGGTGCACAGACGTCGATCGGCAGTGTTGTGGTTGAAAACAATCAATTGGTATATCAAGCACCAACCCAAGCTTCAACCACTGTGACTATTCACTATGTGATTGTGGACCCTGAGCAAGCACGTAGTGCATCAAGTGCAACGTTAAACATTACCTCACAGCAAACGGGCTTACCTGTAATTGCCGCCCCAGCTGATATTTCAGTGGATGCAACGGGCTTATTCACTAAGGTAGAACTGGGTATCGCCACCGCGACCGATAGTCAAGGCAATACACTTGCAGTGTCATTGGTCACTAATAAGCGCATATTTACCCCAGGTAAACACCTTGTTTATTGGCAAACCCAAGATAGCCAAGCACGCATGGCTATGGCATCTCATACCGTCACGGTAAACCCAATTGTATCTATTGATCAGGGTTTTACCGTCAGTGAAGGCAGCAGTAATACCATAAGTGTTCAGCTAAATGGTGATGCCCCTAGCTACCCAGTCACCATACCGTATACAGTCTCAGGCTCTGCGTCTGCCGCAGATCACACCTTAGAAAATGGTGAAATCGTTATTGCTTCTGGACGCTCAGGCATAATCACATTCGATGTTATTCAGGACGATCTGCAAGAAAAAGGCGAAGCAATTATTATTACGTTAGGTAATGAAGTGAATGCGAATTCATCAAGTAATACAGCCACTATATCTATCGAAGAAGGAAATATCGCCCCGCAAATCACCACAAAAATCTCGCAACAAGGCGAAAACCGTACCCTCGTCGCAGCTGATCAGGGTGAAGTCTCACTCTTAGCAACTGTGTCTGATGCTAATGCCGATGATGTATTACAAATATCATGGGCAAGTACAGACCCTCGTCTTCACAATACCAGTGGGACAGATAAAGAGTTTACCTTCTCGCCAGCAAAGCTACCTGCGGGTAATTATACTATTACTGCAAGCGTGACAGATAACGCAACGCCAGCACTGACAACTTCTCAAGATGTCTATTTTGAAATCATTGCACAACTGGCTGCGCTAACATCGCAAGACAGCGATGGTGATATGATCCCAGATAACGAAGAAGGCTATGCCGATTCTGATGGTGACGGGATCCCTGATTATCTAGATGCGATTTCACAACCGAATGTGTTACAAGGCAGTGCTGGTAATTCAACGGCCCATTTGATTGAAGCTCAACCTGGTACATCTTTGCGTAAAGGCACTTCTGTTGCGCAAAATAGTTCCGGTGGCGCGCAACTATTAAGCTCAGAATTACCCAGTGACGATACGGCACAAAATGTCGGTGGTTTATATGACTTTATTGCCTCTGGCCTAATGAATGCTGGTGATGTATTTACCATTGTGCTGCCTCAATATGAGCAGGTGCCTTTAAATGCTATCTATCGCAAATACAAAAATGGTGAATGGGTCAACTTCACGCTCGGTGACGGAAACACGGTGATGTCAGCTCAAGGCGAATCAGGCTATTGTCCTGCAGCAAGCAGTAGCCAATGGCATGAAGGACTTAACCCAGGTCACTGGTGTATTAAACTACAAATTGTCGATGGTGGTCCTAACGATGATGATGGCATCGCGAATAAATCAGTGGTTGATCCAAGCGGCATGGCTATCGTACTCAATGGCAATTCATTGCCCGTTACCACCGAAGACACCTTCACAGTCACTGCAGGTAAGCGCACTCAGTTAGATGTACTCAGCAATGATAACGATGCTGATGGTGATGTATTGTCTATTGTTAATGTCACTAGCGATATTGGTACGGTTGAGCTCAATGGCAACGACATATACTTTACGCCACCCAATAACTTTGCAGGGCTTGCACAACTAACGTACATGATCGGAGACACGCAAGGAGGGTCTGCAACCGGTCATGCCAGTATCACCATCGTGATGAACAGTGCACCGATAGCAACGCGAGACACAGCGAGCACCAAAGACAATCAAACACTGGAAATTGATGTACTAGCCAATGACCATGATGTTGACGGAGATACGCTAACAGTCACAGCGGCAAGTGTTGATGAAGGCTCTGTGCGTATTACTTCAGGTAATACACTGAGCTTTGTGCCTACCAAAGGTTTTGCGGGAAATGCCACTATCTTATATACAATTTCTGATAACGCCGGTGCCACAGCCAACGGGGACGTTATTGTGACCGTCACACTCAGCCCTACTGAGACACCGACAAAACCAACACCCGATGCACAACCTGAGAAGGTAAAAAAGTCATCAGGCTCATTTAACCTATTATTACTCATATTACTGAGCCTAATTATGAGACGCAATAAGCACCTCTTTTAATACATACACATCTTATAGATGCGTTAAAAGCCAGCTCAATTGCTGGCTTTTTTATCACTTATCAGCACAGCTATTCGTTAACCTCTAAATCTTCTCAATTCATGAACAACCAGAAACGCACAGAGTCTGTTATGTTAATTTACGAGCTGTGTGACTAAAAAAGTTGCATAATCCCGCCAACACCATTGTATTGAGTAACCTCGGCTCTGGATAAGCGAATTTGCCCAATAAAGGTATTTTGCTCACTCTCGGCGTTGCTTTCATTTGTAATAGCCCGCTATTACTGCATAAAAGTGCCTTGATATTGAACAAAATATCATCATTGGATTGTAAGTAAGTTTGTTTTCAAAACATTTTCTATTCCAAAACCCTTATCCAAACCTGAGGTTAAGTAACGTGATGTACGTTTATGGTTAACGTTAAATCGCGAATAACATGCGATTAAATACAATACGGAGGCTGAGAAAAGTGACGTGAGTAGTTTTATGTGTAAGGGCAACAGTAACGCGAATAGGTAAACGAGCGAGGGATTTTCCACCGCCCTTAAATTTAGTTAACTTATTGATTAAGCTTTGCTTTTGCTTCTTCAACTTTCGAAAAATCTAAACCGAGTTCATCAACCGCTTCTTTGATAAGCGCTGGATTTTGCATAACCAACCCCATAAGCTGTTGCAGCTTTTCCGGTGGGATCCCAAGCTGTGATACAACCCCCATCGCCATCAACGGATTTTCTGTCAGGGTTTGAAATAGTTCGCTTATTTTTTCATCACTAATATTGTGTTCTTTCAAAATCGCAATAATTGGGTTCATTAAACTACCTTAATTAAATAGAGTTATCGGGCCAAAGCTCACTATCCATTTTTTTGTAAGCCAAGTGCATCAAAGCATAGACCCTATTAATAGTGGCAAATTTTACAAATTCAAGTAAACGTATGCTCTCTACTTTTGACGCATCAATGCAACAGCTAGCCCTGACACCAAAAATACCACCCCAGCACCCATATTTAGTCCTGACATAATAGTGGGACTTTTCTGTAACCAATAACGCAATCGCGATGCACTCATACCCATGAGACTAAAGCCAACCGTAGTCAATAGCGCAAACCAAAGCCCATATCCCATCATTTGGCCTGTTACAGACCCCAAATCTGGGTTGACAAATTGAGGTATAAAAGCCAGCACAAATAATCCTGGTTTTGGGTTCAGTGCAGCCGATAAGAACCCAGTCCAGAATATCGAGCGCAAGGATTGTTTGGCTACAGGATCAAAGTTAAATAAATGTCGGTGACGTAACACTTTTACACCCAACCAAATAAGATAGCTCGCACCTACCAATTTCACGATATAAAAAGCCACAATAGACGTTTGCAGTAGCAGCGTTAATCCTAATGTGGCCGTACAGACATGAAAAAGTATGCCTGTACCCGACGCAATACCAGAGACAACGGCAGCCCGCTTTCCTTGACTGAGCCCCCGTCCTATTGCTAATAAATTATCAGGCCCAGGTGAGCAAACAAGCAACAAACAAGCGATGGAATAAGCTAACACAATCTCAACTGGAAACATCATTCTCTCCTGTTATTTTAAAACTTGTTTGCTTAAGTGCAGACTTAATATCACTCATTTCATGTGGATTTTTTTGTGTCAACGCGAGTTGCTCTAGCGCTTTTTTATATGCATACTCTAACGCCTTATCAGCAGTTATATTGTGATCTGGCTGCACCCCTTTACCTTCCCAGTTTGTATTTGTTATTGGGTTAATTGCCATAGCAACGGGCATAGCTACACGTATATCATCGCCAATATCAACAAATCGCCATGGATTTGCACCGCCCTTCGTACTCTCGCCAATGATTATGGCACGCCCTAAATGTTTGAAATTGTATGCAAACTCCTCAGCAGCAGAAAATGTCGCATTGCTCGTTAAGATATAAATAGGCAAAGAAGGGCGTTTTTTTCCTTCAATAGCAACCGTCCAATACTCACTAGTTCGGTTTGTGTCACGAGAGTAAAAGCTGTTTAAATGCGTTTTTTTATCAAGAAAATAACTACTTATTTGTTGAACCATTGCAGCATCTCCGCCGCCATTTTCACGTAAATCAATTATCAAACTATCTACATCACTCAACAGTGTCATAATGGCATTTACTTTTCGCTTACTTTCCTGCGTTACATTTGCAAAGCCCCAAAATGCCATAACACCGACATTCCCCGGTAGAATTTCAACCCGATTGAATCCAAAATTTTTACGTTCTAATTGCGTAAACCAAGACTCATATGGCGCTTTTTCTGCCTCCATGACATCCTGTGTATTCGGTTTATAAGACACACCAAGATGTTTATCAAACGCTTGCAATCGAGTATTAAGTATCGGCAGCAATTCTGATGCACTCTTTGCCTTTGTAAAGTCCTCCGACTGTGTAAAGTGTGTTAAATGACTCATTATTGCGGGAATATTCTGCTGCAAAACGTAAAACTCTTTTATGTGTTTTTTAAGTTCATTAACCAATTGATGCTTATCCATGGCACTGGCAATAGCAGATGTAGATATTATTTGTATCAACAACATCACGGGAACTACAAAATACTTCATATAACCTCTATGCTCATTATCCTTCATATAGAGCAAACATAGACTGACCCATATTCGGTTTAGTTCCCATAAAGTTAAGTTGTTATTTTCTAAAAAACGTCAAAAGGGTCAACTTTAGAATACTTCGTCTACTAAAGCGTCATTACAACAATAAACACACAAAATACCCCCGAGGCCAACAATCATCTATGGCCTGTTTCAGCATGTACAGCCCTCTTATAGTTCCCTAGAATCATACCAAATAACGCGCTAAATCAGGCCCAGATATACGTTTACTTTTTATCATCACTCTGCACACTGATTTCCATCATTTCAGGCGCTGCATTGAACCTACCTGTCTGTGGAGCAATCGTTATAATATGCTACATTAATTGATCGGTTGGCTAGCCAGCTTATATTCAAGGTTATTTCGCACAGCAGGCCATTCACTGGCAATAACGGAGTACACTGCGGTGTCTCTGAGTGAGCCATCTTTCATTATTTTATGAGCACGTAACACACCATCCAATTTCGCGCCTAAACGCTCAATCGCAGTACGTGAACGATGATTCAAAAAGTGGGTTTTAAATTCAATTGCAATGGCATTATGTTGTTCAAATAAATTTTTCAATAATAACAGCTTAGTTTCTGTATTTACGGGACTGCGCCTGACTGAATCTGCATACCAAGTATATCCGATAGCAGCCCGCTTATTATTTTTATCCACCTCATAATAACGGGTAGTTCCTACAATTATATTTGTTCGTTTATCTACCACCACATAAGCTATATTTCCCTGCTTAGCCTGCTCCAGCGCATCCATTACATACTTTCCCATATCATCTGGATGCGGTACGTTCGCATACCAAAGCCGCCAATGCTCACCGTCCCTTACTGCTTGCTTTAACGCCTCGCAATGTTGCAACTCAATTGGAACTAATTGTACATACGTGCCTTCTAGTGGTTGGTTTTTTATCCACATATTCTATACTCACCCTCTTTAGGATATACTTTCAGTAAATATATATTATCAATATTATATATTGTTTATTAAAGGTATTTAATATATTCCTTTACTTGCCAGTTATAGAATACTATTGCACAATATAGCGAAATGCAGCGCTTTAGGAGCTTGTCGTGGTACTCATTTCATCTTTGTTTTTTGTTGCTGCTTTGAATACCGCTTCCGATTTACCCAACATCAACGGGTTTAAAGAACGTACCGACAAAGACCCACTTTATATCTCAACTCAATTTGCAAAATACAACGCCTTGCCCCCCAGTCTAGGTGCATTTACATTCTATAAAAATATATTAATTGCCGCTGTGAAACACAACGTTCCAGACATCGCAGTGAAGGTTAGCAAGCGTTTAAGTCAACCTGAATGGCAAGAATTTCCCGAAAATAAGCCATACCACTTACTCAACAATTTAGGGATTTTATACAGAAAAAATCGCTTCTACAGCAAAGCACTACTCGCTTATCAATGCGGTTTAGATTTCGCTGTAAATAACCCAAATGAACAAGTTAAAATACTGCTCAACATGTATTCATCTCAGTTAAAACTCGGCATGCATGACGAAGCTCTATCATCACTTAAACAGGCTGAGTCAATGGCCAGTGCACACCGCGATAAACAACGTATCAAGCAAAAAAAAGCCAGTTTACATTTAGATGCAGGTCAGTATGAATTAGCGCAACGCTATTTTATTCAACTATTTAGAGACGACAGCTTAAGAGGCACACCAGAAAATGCTGTTAGAGCTGGCCTGAACCTGCTTGATAGCCTTGTTTTACAAAGGAAGTATCAGCAATTTTGGCGCTACCATAACTCGGTAAAACAAGCTATTTTTGACTTAAAAAAAGAGAACTTTCACTATTTCTACCATTACTTAATCATGGAGGCGGTCGTTACCGCCAAAATGCTCCCCAGTGAAGTGCAATTTTCACGCGTGGCTTATGCGCTAGAGAGAGCCATTTTCTTATATCCATATGGTTTAAAAGACTCGTTACAAAAGTATTTGGAAATTATCGATGTACCTTGGGTTACAGAACACGTTGCACCTTATGCGAAAATGGATCTCAATGCAGTAAAATTAAAGCCGGTCCCTGATAGTTTACTGGACCAGCTATGTAAGCATTAACCTTCTTTACTTGGGTTGCGTTAAAGAGGTGTTTTAGCGCAGTCATGTCACGCAAAAATATATGCAAGTAAGCAATCTCCAGTCTACTTAACCTCAGGTTTGGATAAGGGTTTTGGAATAGAAAATGTTTTGAAAACAAACTTACGTCCAATCCAATGATGATATTTTTTTCAATATCAAGGCGCTTTTATGCAGTAATAGCGGGCTATTACTGCATAAAAGCAACGCTGAGAGTGAGAAAAATAGCTTTATTGGGCAAATTCGCTTATCCCGAGCTGAGGTTACTTACATATACCCTGTGGGTCATAACCTAATACACCATGTCTACTCTTTTAAAAATCGCCATGGATAGCTGAACTATTGCCAAACTCGAACACATTTATTTGACCACACTGAGCAAAGTGATTATTACTCATATAAGGAGCGCCTGCTTGGTTAATGTCTCCCTCCCAACCTTGCCCATTATTTATGTATGCCTTCACTTCAAACCAACCATTTACCGAAGACGAGCAGTCCATTTGAACATCCAACATCCAATAATGCGGGCCATAGCCATTCAGCACACTTTCACCGTACCCATCTACTTCAACTGTACGCTTAACCCCCCAATTATTTGGCCATTTATTGGTTGTCCAATCTAAAGCGGTCCCCGCAGCACTGGTATTTTGCCCTGATTGCGCACCATGCCAATCCAAGTAACTATCACCAACCTTCCAGCTTTGCGTGGTGGTATTACGTAAATTATTATGTGCCATTGGCAATGCACACTTAAATGGCTCAACATCACAATCTCGCCCAATACTCTTGCCATACGTATGGTCAATACCGCCTCTAATAAATACATCTTGACCTGTGGTGGTCTGTGCCTTAATAAAAACAACAGTGCGTTGCATTGGTGAAGAGGTAGGTCCATTAACAATTTTACTATGATGATGCACAGCAACTGCATCCATAGATGAGACTGAAATAACGCTCATACCTTGCTCGTTAACCACCAGAGACTTACCGGTACAGCTGCTTTTATCAGCGCTGAGCATACCCGTTAATACATCACAATAAACACCTTTACTTAAACCTGTTTGTAATGTTTGCTGTAATAAATTTGTCTCTTTGTTAATCGCAACAAACCCTTCAGCACCACGTGAGAAAGCAATTTGATTGTTACCGTTATCCCACCAGTTATTAACTTGCCATGCACCTGTTGTATTGTTTCTAAAATTTACGGCTCCAGAAATCAATGTTTTCCTGTGCTCACACAGCCATTGCTGCGCGAAACAATTCAACTGCGTACCTTGATGAACTGGTACATTAGGACCGCCTGCATCAGTGTCTCCATAAAATTCGAAACTCGACATAACTTTTGGGTACCCGTAGGGGTATGTGAGCATAAACACATTTGCCAACTCATATAACTTACCATCAGCAAATGTGACAACATTTCCGGCTCCACCATGACCACGTTGATTGTCATGGTTGTCGACGAATACCACGGCTTTATAACTTGGCATCATCCCCCACGCTTCGCCAAAGTTACTCAGCCATGCCAATTTGCCATTTTTGAAAGTATCTCCCAATTTAGTCGAATACTTAAACTCTGTAACAAGTCCATTGTTAAAGTATTCACTGGCACTGACCGCTTCCCCTCCTTGATCAATCACTTCTTGGAAAACAAGCGGTGCGCCCGTAACTTGGGCTAATATAGTTGCAATGTCTTGTGCCGGCATATGTTTACTTGCATCTAATCTAAACCCGGCGACACCCGCCTCAACGAGGCTATTCAGATAACCAGACAATTGTGACTGTACATAAGACGAGTCAGTATCCAAGTCAGTCAAACTGACCAATTCACAGTTTTGCACTCGCCATGCATTATTAGCATAATCCTCTCCATTAATTGCACAGGTCGTATGGAAATCTTGCGGACTGTAAGTTGGAAAGTTCTTATAAGAGAATGTTGAACCCGCAACACCCTGCCCACTTCCTGCGGCCATATGATTGATCACAGTGTCCACATAAATATCAACGCCAGCTTGTTTGCAACGTTGCACCATGTCTTTAAATTGTTGTTCGCTTCCTCCTCGGCTCTGTAGCTGATAGCTCACGGGTTGATAACGCGTCCACCATTGCTCACCAATAATATGCTCATTCGGTGGAGAAACTTGTACGGCGGCAAAGCCTTTCGGGCCTAAAAATGTTTCACACTCCTGAGCTATGTCAGGCCATGACCATTCAAATAAATGAACAAAGGTTGTTGGTTGGGCATTCACAGTAGCGGTCAAACTCATCAGTGTTGCACCACTGATAAGTAACCACTGCGCGGCTTTTAATCGGATACTATTAGGTAAGACCGTTTTTAGTAATGTTGTCATAATAGGCTCTTTTGTTGTCGTTTATTTATTTACAAACCGATAACAATGTAGAGCAAGAACTACATATATCCTATTGAATACGTATGCAATAGATTAAATACACTATCCTAATTTATCGATCTCTCCTTGCAACTGGGTTAACGAATCGAGTATAGGTAAAAACTTATGTCCTAGTTCAGTCACCTTATACTCAACCCTAGGCGGGATCTCGGGATAACTTATTTTCTGCAACAACCCAAACTCAATATTGCGCTTGAGACATTGATTCAGTACTTTGGTTGAAAGCCCATCAGTCACTCTCACCATTTCTCCAGGGCGATTAACACCCAAAGCCAGTAATTGATATACCGTCAAGGACCACTTACAACCAACAATCGTCTCAACCATACGTGCAGATTGCTGCGGCCCAATAATTCGTTCAATTTTTTTCTCTTTATTAATCATAAATATGTACCAACAAGTGCCTAGATCACCTAAATGTGCTTACTGTTTTCAAATATCATGCCCCCGTATTCTATCGTTGAAACGGCGCGATTGTCGCGCAGATATTTTAATCGGAGTTGATATGTTATTTTCAAAATCAGGTTTCGCAATGATTGTGGGTGGAAGCAGTGGAATTGGACTGGCAACAGCGCAGCAGCTTATTAACAACCATGTTCGGGTGGTTATCATCGGTAAAAACGCTGAGAAAGTGAACGATGCTATTGCATTACTCAACTCATCAAAAGCCGAGGGGCTCGTCGCAGACCTTTGCAAAAAAGCAGATAGGGACAGAGTTGAAAAATATATTAACAACCATGAAGACGCCGTATCATACCTCGTCAATTCGGCGGGTTACTTTAACCCCAAACCATTTGTTGAGCATTCAGAAGAAGATTATGAGCACTATATGACACTCAATAAAAGCATATTTTTTATCACTCAAGCTGCGGTCTCTCGAATGAAACAGGCACGCAGAGGTGCCATCGTTAATATTGGTTCAATGTGGGCACATCAAGCCATAAAAGCAACCCCTTCTTCCGCTTATTCCATGGCAAAAGCAGGGCTTCATTCCCTAACACAGCATCTAGCCATCGAACTTGCTGAACATAATATACGCGTCAATGCAGTCGCACCTGCTGTTGTGAAAACCCCTATTTATAATCATTTTATTAAACCTGAACAATTAAGCACCACGCTTGCCAGCTTTGATAACTTCCATCCATTAGGTCGAATTGGTACACCTGAAGATATCGCCAATAGTGTCATGTACCTTCTTTCCCAACAAAGTAACTGGGTAACAGGCACTATACTCAACATAGATGGCGGAGTTATGGCCGGCAGAAATTAGGAAGTACCATGTATCCAAATACGAGCAACTTAAACCTCGACTTTTCAAAACGAGTTACCATTAATACTGCACAGCAACCTTGGCTTCCAAGTCCTTTAAACGGTGTTGAACGAAAACCGTTAGCAAGAGAACATGCAGAGTCAGGCCATATCACCAGTATTGTACGCTACAAGGCAGGTGCGTCATTTACAGAACATGTGCACCCTTTTGGTGAAGAAATATTGGTACTTGAAGGGACCTTTTCTGATGAACATGGTGATTACCCCGCTGGCAGCTACCTTCGCAACCCACCAGGCAGTAAACATACACCATTTAGTAAAAACGGCTGTACTCTTTTTGTTAAGTTAAATCAATTTTGCAAACACGATACCCAATCATTGCGTATAAATAGCAACGCTAAACGATGGCACCCTGGACAAGGAAATTTACAAGTACTGCCTTTACACTCTTTTGAGACTTCACATACCGCGTTAGTTAAATGGCCAGCGAATGAAATGTTTGTACTTCATAAACACTATGGTGGCGAAGAAATACTGGTATTAAGCGGGCAATTAAAAGATGAACACGGCAGTTACCCTATAGGTACCTGGATAAGAAACCCACACTTTTCTCAACACCAACCTTTTGTTGAAGAAGACACAGTGATTTTTGTTAAAACCGGCCATTTACCGAGTTAAAAATAGCATTTTCCCTAAATACAAAATGCTCGTATCACTAACACAAATGGCGGGACCTCACGTAATGAGGGTTTGAATAAGGATATTCTCGTGCTTCTTTTGAAAAAACGTTATGATAACGGCACTGGTTAGGGGCTGTTGATCTTTCAGGTTCATTTTTGCAGCAGTTTGATTGGATTTCGCACAAGGCAGAGGTTGCGTAGCATGGTTATTCCATGTGAGTCAGCCGATAACACAGTAGAAAAGCCAATCAAGCGCTGCCTACCGGTTCTGTTGAGTACTCCTTTCTCTTTGTTGCTTAATATTCGCTTAGATTACTAGGCCACATATTAAGCGCCGCGATAAAAGCATGCTCAAAGAGAACAAAAATAGAACCGCAAAGGTCAACAGCCTCTAATATTTGTTTATTATTTTTATTGAAATAACGGCTTCTTAGCTCAAAATACCATGACCTTAAATCCCAACCTACCTTTGGTTTATCACCCAAACTATTCATTCAGTTTCGATCCAAAGCACCGCTTTGTTATGAGCAAATTTGCTAACTTATATCAATATATTTATCAGCAAGGCTTAATTAACAATAATTTATATAAGCCTGATATTGGTACCCCCAGTGCATTAGAATTAGTTCATTGCGAATTATATCTTTGGGATCTATGGCACAATCAACTATGCGAAAAGTCGATGCGCCGAATTGGGTTACCTTGGTCTGAGGCATTAATGAACAGAACATTCACTGCACCTTTAGGCACATTAAAAGCAGCACAACTTGCGCTTGAAAGTGGCATAGCGTGTCATTTAGCTGGGGGGACACATCACGCACATTATGATTTCGGTTCTGGATTTTGTATGGTGAATGACCTCGCTTTCACAGCAACTACGCTTATCAATAATAAGCAGGTCAATAATGTACTGATTTTCGATTTAGATGTACATCAAGGAGATGGTACAGCAGCATTGCTAAAACATAACCCATATGTATTCACCTGCTCTATCCACTGTGAAAAAAACTTTCCATTTCGCAAACATCCCAGCGACCTAGATGTCGGGCTCGTCAATAACTTAACTGATAGCGCTTACTTAAACATTGTTAAAGAAACCTTGGATGGAGTAATTACCGATATCAACCCAGATATCGTATTATATGATGCCGGTGTTGATGTATGGGAGCATGATGGACTAGGAAAATTAGATATTAGCTGGCAAGGACTGGAAAAACGTGATGCGTTAGTTTTGAAAACATGCCAACAAGCAGGGATCCCTGTCAGTACAGTTATCGGTGGAGGCTACGACAGAGACCATCTTAGGTTAGCTAAACGTCACGCTATTGTGATAGAGCAAGCGGCCAAACTATAAAGATAACTGACATAAATAAACAACTCGTTGATGGAGCCTTATGGCCCAATACTGCGTAAATTGTGTCGCGCCAGTGCGGCCCTTACTTGATCAACTAATTCCATATCAGAACTTGGGCTAAACGCGAGGCATGCTCGATTATTATTTGTGTTTGTCACTTCCAAAGCAATCTCTATTTGATCAAATGACACCCCCAGTTTTTTCATGCTTTCAAAAGCTGTATACTCTGTCGTCATAATTAAGTCTGTGTAACCCGCTAATAACTTTCTTGGGCTTGAGCTTGGGTCCGCAGTAATATCAATATTATTGCCGTTTTCAAACCCATTTTTGATTAAAAACTCATTAGATACGCTGCCCCTCACCACAGAAATTAGGTATTTTTTCGCGTCATCCAATGAGTTTAACTGAATATCTTTACGTGTTTTGAGTTTGAAGAGATACTCTTTAACTGGCTGTAATAGTGGGCATGCCCATAAAAAAAACGGTTCCCTTTCCGGTGTCCGGTATATAGAGTAAATCATGGTGTTTTTTTTCGTTTTTGCCAGCTTCATGGACCGGGCCCACGGGTAACTTCTTATTTCGTAACTTATATTTGCATCTGCTAAGATTTCACGTATTTTGTGTGTGGCGCGTCCATCTATTTCGCCTTTTGCGTTGGTGAAATTATACGGTACCCACTCTTCAGTAACGACCTGTAATTGAACTTCATTTGCATTGGCAAAAAAACAACATAACCCAATCAATACTATTCTTAGCATTACACCGATACTCACACAAAGTTCTTACTAATTATGGGCTTTAATAACCATTAATGCAAAGAGCATATCTCGCTAATTCACTTCTTTGCAATTTACATATAAGTCATGCACCATACACAAACCTTGCATACTCTGGCTACCTTTATGATGAAATATATCTTTGCCACTTTACTTTTATTTTGTAACCTCTGTTTAGCACAACAAGATACAAATAGGGCATCGCATGACAATAACCTTAAACAAGTTCAACAGCCCATGTATCAACCCCTAATTGAGCGTTATATCTTAGACGAACTCAAATCAGTACGCCAAGATCAACAGCAATTACGAGAAGATGTCACAAAACAAGTGACGCATTCACAATTAGATGCCGCAGACAGAGCGCTTACATACACAACTGACACAGTAAACAATATTTTATTTATTATAACTGCCACGGCATCTATTTTGATGTTGGTTGGTTGGAACTCTTTAAGAGACATAAAAAGTAAAGTGGAAGACATCGTCAATCGACGTGTTGGCGATATCACCGATGAATATGAGCAACGCTTACAAGTACTTGAAGATAAGTTAAAAGCACGTTCAGAAGAAATACTGAGCAACCACAAGAAGATTACCATAACCAATGAGGTTCACTCTTTATGGATGAGAGCCAATCTTGAAAGTGATATGAGTTCCAAAATAGAAATATATGACGAAATACTAAAAAGAAAACCTGATGAAGTAGAAGCTATCGCTTATAAGGCTGATGCGCTATTAGAACTTGGCCAGACGGGTGTTGCAATTCAACTGTGTAATCAAGCATTAGAGTTAGATAATGACTACGGATATGCATTTTGGCAACGTGCGTGTGCTTATGCAATGCTACATCAACATAGTGATGCCCTGGCCGATATACGTATGGCTTTAGAGTATGCACCAAACCTAAAGAATGAACTATCAAATGAAGCTGCTTTCACCAGTCTACATGATAATGATGATTTCAAAAATTTGAGTATATAAAAGACGTGTATAAATAATGATTACGCGATACTAAGGAAAGGATTACTTCTCTCTGAGCTACACAGCATATCTAAATCGGCTAGTACAAGACGCTGCTAGCCGAGTCGTTATCATAACCGGTCTAGATAAGCATCAATAGCATGTGACAATAACTCATCAATCTGTTCTTCAAAATCACTTTTATCTTTATCAAATTTATCAAGAAAGGCCATTACTTGCGCATCCGATAAATTTTTATTACCAATTTTATATTCTCTTTCCGGTAGTGCTTTGTCATACCGAGGGACAAAGCCAAACTGTGCATAAACCGGTGCCTTTATTTTTTTTTGTGCAAACTCACAAAAGCCTTCCACAAAGTCGATACCAGTTGGCCCCAAACACCCTGGTTCCACCCGATACAATAAACTTAATCTTTTATCCTGACTCATAACAACATACCTTGCATAATCATATTACTTGCTATTTAAAAAATACGACTTTACGTATTTTTCCATCGTCAATCTGATAACTGGTTACAAACTCTGAATACTTATCAACCTTTCCTGCATCATTAAAACATACCTGGGACGATTCATGGTCAATAACAATATTTCCGTGGATGATACGCTTAAGTGATGTAGATTTGAGGCATTTCGTTTTTTTAAACATAAGACCGTAGCGTTCAATCAATTTCTTTTTTCCAGTAAACATTAACGTTTGTGGATACATATAAAACGCAACATCCTCTGCGTACAAATCAAGGAAGGCTTCAATATTCCTATCATTGTAGGCCAAGATCAATTTATCAACAACTTGTGATGCTCCGCGCTCTTGCTCTGTCATGACTGACTGAAGAGGCCTCGTATCATTTTCTAATGCGGGATTAGCACTACATAAAAACGTAAATAGAACAAAAAAGAGAATAATAATGTATTTCATGATAATCAAGTAAGGTACAAACTTTTGTTAACATAACAGACATATAAAAAATTTTAAAGCCTACCAATACTGTTCGACTGTTATATGTCCAGATTCTGCTCTACGATGTCGTTTGAAGCCTTTATCAAGCAACAATTGAGTCGTATCTTTGACCATTTGAGGGTTCCCACAAATCATAAAATGGCTGTTCTTATTGAGTTGATTCATTCCGCAATGCTTTATTAACGCACCAGAACTAAGTAAATCAGTTACGCGTCCTTGTAAACCTTGCTCTGGCTTTTCTCGCGTAATTGCCGGTACGTAAGTAAACTGTTTAAACAATGACGCAGTGGCTAAAATACTGTCTTGGTAAGTTAAGTCGGTATTATGCCTGACCCCATGTACCAAAATCACACGTTCGTACCGCTCCCACAATTTGCCATCTGCAATGATAGACAGGAATGGTCCGATAGCTGTACCTGTACTAAGCATCCATAAAACCTCTGCTTTTGGCGTCTCTTCTAACGTAAAAAACCCATGAGCAACCGCTTCAACCTCAACTGTGTCACCAATATCTAACGTCGCTAAATGTGATGATAATCGACCATCAGGTACTTCTATTAAGTAAAACTCTAATAAAGGGTCATTGGGGGAGTTTACAAATGAATAGGCCCTAGCAACACGTCTCCCTTCAACATTTAATGCCAACTTTGTAAATTGGCCTGCAATAAATGGCTTTATGCCTGCTGCTACCTTGATGCTAAAAAGACTCGGTGTCCACCAGTTAAACTCAACTATTTTGCCCGTAACCCATTGTGCCATTGTCATCCCCACATATCATATTTACATTCATAACCATGGCATAAATAAAGTCAAAGTCAAAACGATCCACACCACGGTTTACCAAGCTTCTCTGGTAGGCTATACGATTTAAACTTCATGCTTGTGCCTTTCGGATAAAGATCTCTTGCCTTAATCAAAAGTAGATGGGCTTTTATCACGTCTTCATACCCAAGTTCAACAAACTTGACTACATGGTTTTCTATCCATTGCTGGTGCTCAGTACTTAATGTCTGAGATTCCAAGGCATATGCGATAATGTCAAGCCACTGTAAATAATCCAAAATTCGTGGGTAATATAGACGAGCCGCCTTGTCTAAATCACCTCTATAACGATTGAAAACAGTGAGATTTTTTACCGCTAACGCAGCACCTAATATGTTACCTGTGACACCCGTTTTAGATACTTTATCCCCCATTTTAATATACAGTTCATGGGCTTGCTCATAACTATGTAAAGCAGTTTGAAAATTACCTATCGATTGCTGAATGTTGCCATGAACAACACTGTATCCTGCTTTTACTTTGTCTGACAATTGGTTACTGTTAACGCTCTCGATAAGCTGAAAAGCCAAAGCAGGCTGATATGATAAACGATATACAATCGACTGATTCACTTTTAATTGCGCAAGTTCAATATCGTTAGATGCAAATTTAAAAGCACATTGATAATGTATTTTGGCTTGTTCTAGCTGTCCATTGAGGCGATATGCAACACCAATACTAGAAAGTAATTGTAACTTATTCCCATCTGAGTAAGCGCTTAAAGCTGGCGCGCGCATTTTTTCAATAATGTCTAAGAACATAGGCCAGTCGTCAGCGCGAGACGCTGCGGTTAACGCACTATAGTACAACAAAGCTATCCGATTACTCGTTTCACCTTGATAGCGCATCAGCAAACGGGGAAATTCAACCAATGCATGTTTGGGGTTATTAACCGCCAGGCGTTTGAAATCATTAAGTTCACTAATTGAAATGGGCAGCATCAACAATGTTGACAAAGCCACTGACGTAATTGTCATGCCTACACCTGATTATTATGGTGGTCAGACAATAATAGACTTAAATGAATACACTATGAATATACCCTTTTACATTATTATTCATAAAGTGTGACAAATGATATTTAGTCGAAAAAAAAACCGCACTAGGTGCGGCTTTTTGGGTGTGATTCGCTTTGTTTTAGGCGTGTCTCCAAAACTCTGCGATTACGTTACCAAGGAACGGTTTTGCTTAAGTAAGTTATCTTACTAAGCTAAATTTTTTTTATACAGATTCTAAAGCGATTTTTACCATTTCATTGAAGGTACTTTGACGCTCTTCGGCTGGCGTTGCTTCACCTGTAATGACATGGTCACTTACCGTAAATAAAGCCATCGCTTTAGCACCATATTCAGCTGCTACACCATACATACCAGCCGTTTCCATATCGACAGCCATAATACCAAGCTTATCTAACTCTTGATAAAATGAGTCATCAGCCTGATAGAACGTGTCAGTCGTAAAGACGTTACCAACTTTCGCTTCAATACCCAATTTTCGAGCTGAATTAATGCCATTTTCCAGTAATCCAAAGTCAGCAATTGCAGCAAAATCATAACCTCGTACACGAGTACGGTTTACGTTAGAATCCGTGCTAGCACCTTGTGCAAATATCACATCACGGATTTTTATATCCTGACTAATTCCGCCACAAGTACCTATTCTAATAAGGTTTTTTACACCGTAACTCACAATAAGCTCACGCGCATAAATTGACATCGACGGGATCCCCATGCCTGAGCCCATGATGCTCACAGGTTTACCATTATATGTCCCTGTAAAACCAAACATGTTACGAACACCAGTCACCTGGCGCGCATCTTCTAAAAAGTGCTCTGCAATGTACTTAGCGCGAAGTGGATCACCTGGCATTAATACCGTTTCAGCAAAATCACCACTATTTGCGTTAATATGAGGAGTGCTCATCACCTATTTCCTTCTTTATGCTTTGTTAAGTGAGGCCATAAAGCCATCACCATACTCAAGCGCAGATAAATTAAACCACTGGGCAAGTGTTTGACCTATGTCTGCAAAACTTTGTCTTTCTCCTAACGGAGTATTATTCATACCTTTAGCATAAGCCAATACTGGCACATATTCGCGAGTATGATCAGTTCCTGGTGCCGTTGGATCACAACCATGGTCAGCTGTAATTATCAACAAGTCATTGGTACCAAGTTTTTCTAGTATAGTTGGTAAATAATCATCGAACTGCTTTAGCGCTTCGGCATATCCGACCGGCTTACGTCGATGACCAAACTTTTCATCAAAGTCCACTAGATTTGTAAAAATTAAACTGTGATCAGGCGCTGAATCCATTAATTCAGATGTTTTTTCTAGTAAATTCATCAATCCAGGTGCTTTATGCTTCTGAGTAATACCTTGATGTGCATAAACATCTGCAATTTTACCTATGCTGATCACTTCACCACCGTCTGCAGCCAACTTATCTAGTAAGGTGGGAGCTGGAGGCAATACTGAGTAATCTCTACGATTACCAGTACGAATAAAGTCGGCACTCGAAGTGCCTATAAACGGCCGCGCTATCACTCGTCCTATATTCATTTCATCAAGCAGTGCCCGTGCGATGTCACATACCTGATAAAGCTTGTCAAGACCGAACGATTGCTCATGAGCGGCTATTTGAAAAACGCTGTCAACTGAGGTGTAACAAATTGGCATGCCCGTTTTCACATGCTCTTCACCCAATTGCTCTAAAATAGTTGTGCCTGATGCGTAGCAATTTCCTAAAATGCCTGGAATATTTGCTCGCTTACACAATTCATCAATAAACGTCTGCGGAAAACAAGGCGTGGTATTTGGAAAATACCCCCACTCAAATAACACAGGTACTCCCGCCATTTCCCAATGACCAGAAGGTGTATCTTTACCGCTTGAAAGCTCTTTTGCATAACCCCAAGCGGCTTCAGGAGCCTGACGCTCTGCAACATCACATGTTTGCTTACCAGCCGCTTCACATGCATCAACCAACCCTAACCTTGTCAAGTTAGGTAACGGCAGTGCTTTACCTGTTTCTTGTTTATACGCTTTTAAAAGGTGGGCAAGTGTATTTGAACCTACATCGCCAAATTTTTCTGCATCTGGTGCAGCACCCACGCCTAGGCTATCTGCCATTAGTATGATTGCTCTTGCCATATCTCACCTCTTTAATAAACTGACTGAGTAAATTTAAAATGCGTCACTATGCTTGTCACGCTCTCAGTGATTGCTACTTTATTGTTGCACTGCAATAATTTACAGGACATAAGTCCGCTGTCATAAAAGCATAACAAAATTCATAAACTTCATGACGCGTCTTGTTTTGTCTCACAGGACAAAAGTCCTGTTGTGTCTTTGATAAAGTCGCTAAATTTGCAACCTAAGCGAAGCAAAAGAGATTAATCGTGTCTTTTTTGCTATTGTGATCTTCCAACGTTAACGACAGCTGGGTGTGAACTTTAGTGACACGAACAATTATAGCTATTGCTGGCGCATCTGCGTCTGGCAAATCTCTCTTTACACAAACAATTTATAATGAATTGGTTAATGAATTAGAATCAGGCGCCATTGCAATTATAGAAGAAGACGCTTATTACAAAGATCAATCGCATCTTCCGTTTGAACATAGAACTCAAACAAATTATGACCATCCAGATGCGTTTGAACATGATTTACTACGTCAACATTTAGAGCAACTAAGACGAGGCGAATCTATAGAGGTGCCGACGTACGACTATGCTCAACATACACGCAGCAGCGAAACTCGCACTGTAATACCTGCAAAAATATTGATTATTGAAGGTATTTTGTTACTTAGTGATTCAGCACTTAGTGAAGAATTCGATATTAAGGTGTTTATTGATACACCATTAGATATTTGTCTACTACGCCGAATGCAACGAGACATCGAGCAGCGCGGTAGAAGCTTGCCGTCAGTGGTTGAACAGTACCAAGCGACGGTAAGACCTATGTTTTATCAGTTTATTGAGCCTTCTAAGCACAATGCTGACTTGGTAGTTACCCGTGGCGGTATGAATCGCGTTGCGATTGATATAATTAAAAGTAAAATAAAATATTTACTGCAAGAATAAAACGGGACTTTCTGGCATGACAACAATAATGAGCTTGGTCGGCATGTTTATGCTGCTTAGCGTTGCATACGGTTTTTCAACCGACCGTAGTGCAATCAACAAAAGAACTGTCGGTATTGCATTTGCTATGCAAATACTTATCGGTGGATTTATCTTGTTTGTAGAAGCAGGCAAGAACGTATTAGCAAGTATTTCATCTGGTGTATCTGCAGTTATAGGCTACGCAAATGATGGGATCGGATTTCTCTTCGGCTCTCTTGCCGATAAAGAAGCGCTTGGTTTTATTTTTGCAGTTCAAGTATTACCAGTAATTGTCTTCTTCTCTGCGTTGGTTGCGGTGTTGTACCACATTGGCATTATGGAGTGGATGATTAAGATTTTGGGCGGCGGCATGCAAAAACTGCTGAAAACATCACGTCCTGAATCACTGTCAGCTACAGCTAATATATTTGTGGGTCAAACTGAAGCCCCATTAATTGTAAAACCATTTATACCGAGCATGACAAAATCGGAGTTGTTTGCGGTAATGGTTGGCGGATTGGCCACAGTTGCAGGCTCCGTAATGGCAGGTTATGTGGCGATTGGTGTCGAGTTAAAATACTTAATTGCAGCCAGCTTCATGGCCGCGCCTGGTGGTTTCTTAATGGCTAAAATGATCGTGCCAGAAACTGAAACGCCAAAAGAGAATTTAGCCGATGTGAATGCAAATGAAGACAAGCCAGTTAATGTCATTGATGCAGCGGCAGGCGGAGCCTCAAGCGGTATGCATTTAGCATTAAACGTTGGCGCTATGTTGTTAGCATTTGTGGCTTTAATCGCATTGTTAAATGGGTTATTGGGCAACATTGGGAGTTTGTTTGACCACCCAACATTAACATTACAAGAAATTTTAGGTTACATCTTTGCTCCCGTCGCTTGGTTAATCGGCGTACCGTGGCATGAAGCTGTAACAGCCGGTAGTTTTATCGGCCAGAAGTTGGTAGTTAACGAATTTGTTGCTTACCTAGACTTTATGAATTATCGAGATACGTTAAGTGAACATACACAGGCGATTGTCACATTCGCGTTATGTGGATTTGCTAACTTATCATCGATTGCTATCTTACTAGGCGGACTCGGCGGTATGGCGCCAAGTCGAAGAAAGGATATCGCACGCTTAGGGCTCAGGGCGGTTTTAGCAGGGTCAATGGCTAACCTAATGAGCGCCGCAATTGCAGGGTTTTTCCTCTCGCTAGCTTAGAAACTTAACGAGATAAACTGACACAGTTGCAAAACAATTGGTTGATAGCCTTAAGGGGTTAAGGCTATCACACTAACTTGAACGATACTTCACCAAAGGGCCGCAAGGCCCTTTTATCGTTTTACCGAAAACACAGCTTAAACATCACACCTTTGCACACCTGCTGAGATAATCCAGTCACTAACCCAACCCCCACTAATATGAATGCGCCACCAATGAACGTATACATAGTTAATGCTTCATCAAGTACTAAATATCCCCATAACACACCAAATAATGGGATCAAGAATGTCACCGACAAAGCCGACTGTGCCCCCATAGAGTTTATTAGTTTAAAATAAAGAATATAGGCTGCGCCAGTACAGATAAGACCAAGAAAGAGTACAGACCAGACAACTTGCGTGTCAGCCTTGATATTATAGGGGAACAAGAATATAAATGGGATGATGAGTATGACAGCGCCCCAAAGACTGCCATGTGCATTATTTAATGCCCCCACATTCGCCGACGCTTTAGTGTAATGCGACGCGATGGCGTAACTCAAAGTTGCACCAAGTGTGGCAAAGGTCGGTAAATAAGATACATCTTGCTGGTCATTAAGATCAACCCCGACTAAAACCGAAAACCCAATTAAGCCAAATACACACCCAAACAAGCTTGCTTCAGCGACTCCCTCTTTACAGAATATATAGCCAATACATCCCCCCCAGAAAGGGGCCGTAGCATTCAATATAGCCAGCGTAGATACTTCAATTGTCTGCGCCGCATATGCAAAAAGCAAAAAAGGCAATGCAGAATTAAACCAGCCTAAAATAAGGTAGTGCTCCTTCCTCTTCCAAAGCTGCGGTTGTTGCTTTAAAGTTATCCCCACAGCAGATAAAAAAATAGCCCCCAATAATACACGAAACTCCATTAACATCACTGGCCCAAATGCTGGAACCGCAATGCGTATAAACAAAAAAGAGCCGCCCCATATAGCCGCTAATAATAGTAAACCACCTACATTCTTCATATGCCACTTCCAAACATTCTTTTCGTACACTATGGCAGCGACTCACCCAATGTTCTCGCCACAATTGGTACTGCAACAGCGTGAAGCTATTTTTTATAAACAGAATGAACGATATTTTTCAAAAATTGAGACTGTTAATTCACAATAAGTAAGTCAATATCATTGGCTTATTTGACATATCGTCATACATTTAAGCTATTGTTAATAAATGAATAATACAATTATTGAATGACTGCATTTCGTTTAAATTCTTATATACAGATGTTTATTCTCGCCACTTGCCTAACCTCTCCATTTAACACAGATATTCACTCACTGCTGCATATGACTCCGAACTTTTAGCATAATATGCTCTGCTACTGGGACATTGCTAGGAGCAAGTATGCAACAAGCTATATACTCATTTGTGCCCACGACTCTTGTGCTTTTTGGAAGTCCGGGCCCATATCCCTATTTGCATCTGTCACTCGTTTTGGGTACAGACAAAGCCAGCCCTTTTTATTGAGCATTCTTGTTGGGTTCTTACTTGCAATGATCACCGTGGGGATTGGGCTTAGTACATTTCTCAAGCAAACACATTCTATGCCCCCTGTGTTATTTTTGTTATGTGGTAGCGACTTTTTGTATGGTTTGCTACTCAATATTTTTAACCCAAAGGCTTACGCACCTTTGATCACCATTCTTACACCCGTGGTGATTCCGATAAAATCAACCAAAGAACAGCCCTTTGGCATAATACTGCTTATGCTACTATGTTTAGCGGTTGTGGCGCATATTTATACGGCATGGTTACTGGCAGGTGCAAAATTGGGGGATGCTACTCAAAAGCCACCTACAGGTGCGGTGGCTCAATAATCTCTGCTCAATCGCGAGCGTCGCATCGATACTAATGACACAATAAGGCTGCTATGAAATTCGTTCCATTGCGGCCATATAAAACCCATCATATTCGGAAGTATACCCTGGCAATAAAGTCTGCTCTTCAATGAGTTTAAAAGCTTTATTTTCAGCTAAAAACTGGGTTACTTGTAGTTGGTTTTCACTCGGTAATATAGAGCAAGTGGCATATACTAATCGCCCACCAATTTTACACATTTGGCTGTATCGCTGTAATATTTCACTTTGTAATGTGATCAAATTATCTACACTATTACTATTAAGATGCCATTTTGCATCTGGATTGCGACGCAGCACACCAATACCCGAGCAGGGTACATCCAACAAAACACGATCAAACTTTTCTTTCAGTCGCTTTATTGTCTTACTATTTTTAATTAAACGGGTTTCAAGCGTGTGTACGCCAGCTCGCTTGGCCCGCTTTTTCAGCGTATCTAACTTATGTTGCTGAATATCCATCGATAATATATAACCTTTATTTTGCATTAATGCTGCAATATGTAAGCTTTTCCCACCAGCACCTGCGCATGCATCGACCACCCGATGTCCTGGTTTCACATCTAATAACAAAGCTACTTTTTGTGAACCCGCATCCTGCATTTCAAACCACCCACTTTGAAATGCATTGGTCTTAAATAATGGGCCATACTGTGTTACTTCAAGTCCGGCCTCCGGCAGCACTTGGGTCTCTATATTTGATTTGCTCAACGTCTGTCTCAGCGTATTGCTATCAACCTTTAAAGTATTGGTGCGCAAATAAGTTTTAGCCGACTGATTTAGAGCTTGCGCCACGGTTGTCCATTGTTCGCCTAACTCATCTAGGCCTTTTTGCCAAAGCCAATCGGGGTATGAGTATTGCTGTGCATCGGTAGCTTGCGCCAAGTTCTGTTTGAGTTGCTCGCTAGAAACTCGGACCACTTCCGGCCATTCAGGCAATACCACACCGTCGAGTAGTTTCATAGCTACCCAAAGCTGCCAAGCATAGAACTCTACATTCTGACTTTGGGTACTTCCCATCGCGCAATCTAATTTACGACGAAATCGCAGTACATTATAAACATCCGTAACATAACGTTCTTTACTTTTTAAGTCCCAAAAAGGATGCTGAGCAAGCGTTTGCTCAATCACTTTGTCAGCATATTGCTGGTGTGAGAACATGTGTATCAAGCTAGCAATAATAGCTTCAACAGATTGACGGTCAGCGTGCACTGAAGACCCCTAACTAAAATAAAATTCAGACGTAATTGTAACTTTTTTTAAGTTTCACAGCGAGCTTACTTCTAAACAATCGAATTCGCTTTGTAACAGCTTCTTACAAGTATTGAATTGTTTGCCGTTAAAATTTAGCCAATACTATAAACACAATAACAATAATTATCTTCGTAGTGAGAATCATGACACGCTTAATACTTACCGCTACTGCAGCCTTGGTCAGCTCAAGCTTATTCGCCTCCCAACCTATTGCAATAAAAACCTCGAAGCCATTAGTGAGTACTCAATCTGAAATACTTTATGCCTTCAATAATGAAGCTAAACAACTTGCTGTTATTGATGTTAAAAATAACACCAGTCATGAATTATCAATACCAAAACATGCCATTGGTTTTGATTATGCAACATCAGCAAATCATACTCACCCCCAAGCCTGGGTGTTAACCCCTGATGGTATCGTTAGTAGCCACAAAGGTAGCTACAAAACATTGATTTCAGCTCAATCCCTCTTTACTCATTTAAAAGTAAGGAATTTCAATAAAGTAGATTTTGTTTTAGACGCCAATGACGATGGATTAAGTGATATCATGCTACCCGGTATTAGTCACTCCACGCTATATATTCAGTCAAAAACAGGGACATTCGATGCCCATTCGTTTACCAAACAATCCGATTTATCTGGGTACTTTAAAGGCAGCCGACTCGAAGTCGAAATTGAATTAAACCCTGCACCTCAAGTCATTGATCTTAATCAGGATGGTAAACTCGACTTATTGTTTCATACCCGATATCAAGCACAAGTACTGTATGCAACCAATACTGGATACGCCAAACAATTATCAAACTTAACGCTCCCAGTGCAACTCGGTCAATTAGAAGGCGGCGGTAAACGCAGAATTTACGCATTAAAAGACATCAATAATGATGGGTTTGTTGATTTAGTAACCCGTCAGGCACCGCGTACCAAAGGTATGGACGCTATTAAAGTGGATACCAGTTATGCTCTTTACCAGGGAAAGCCCGGTGGTCAATTCGAAACAAGCTTAGTGGCATTACCAACAACTAATGGGACAGGGCAATTAAGGTTTGAACACGACTTTAATGGTGATGGAAAAATTGAATTGCAAAAACTACAAGCTGATATTGGTTTTGGCACTATCGCGGCAATGGCTTTGGGCGGAGGCAGTACAGACATAGATATTGACGTTGGATTTTACCAGCAACATAATCAATATTTCCCACCAGAGCCGACTTTAGAAAAAGAAGTTGAAATGGAAATTAATATGAACGGCGACGATAGAATAATCTCTTTATTTATTGGTGATGTAAACGGCGATGGAAAACATGATGCAATTCTGCGTAGCTCTAGCAGGACACTCAGTATTTTTCACGGTAAAGAAGACGCTTTACTGAGTAAAAAACGCACCAGAATAAAACATAAACTCCCAAAAAATAGCAATGATATCCTACTGGTCGACATTAATTCTGATGGCAAAGATGACTTCGTATTTAAATTTACCGATAAAGAAGGTAATAACACAGTTCAAACCCTCTTAAACTAATGTCTATCTCAATAAGCCGATACTCAGTTATCGGCTTATTGATGTTACAGCCTTAAGGAATTGCTTTAATAAACTTCCAAGGACCTTTATTTCGCTCAGGTATATTTCCTTTGGTCCACCACTTGGCCTCATAAATTGCTTTTTCGTGACTGACCTGCTCACCTTTTAGGTATACCTTATTTACGTTCCAAGCTGCAACACCGTCAACAGGCGGGACATCTACAGGGGGCTCGATATGCGGCACTACTCGTACTTCTGGCCAGCCTATATGCGACCCATAATAATTAGTAACACACTTATTATAATCACCTGCTTTTAACGCAGAATAAGCAGTTTGATATCCAACGAGTTTACACTCAAACGAGAAGCCTCCAGGCCTATCGGCATGATAAGTCCAGTTTCCATCCCAGTTAGTAAACAATACATCCGTCGCA
Source organism: Pseudoalteromonas sp. MMG012 (assembly GCF_018100875.1). NCBI lineage: Bacteria > Pseudomonadati > Pseudomonadota > Gammaproteobacteria > Alteromonadales > Pseudoalteromonadaceae > Pseudoalteromonas > Pseudoalteromonas sp. MMG012. The sequence continues at coordinate 66,067 of NZ_JAGJEF010000014.1, read as the reverse complement.
CCATCTAAATTCAAGCTGCCATACGGCATTTGCTGCCAACAGGTGTTTTCTTCATCCGTTTCGATAGGAATATTATAATGGTTTGCTAACCCTTCCCAATAACGAATACGGTTGACTGGCTGCCCTTTATTTTTATTTTGTTCACCACATTCAATGCCGCCATTGATAACATTGATGGTAGTACCAAACCCATAGCCAATCCCAGCAGCAAGCTCTCTTTGCGAAGGAGTCCAAGTTCGGTCGATTACATGCAACATCGCAGGCTTTGGAGCTTGAGGGGTTAAGAAAAACCATACCGCAGAAGCCAAGTTTAGCCATGAATAAGCTACCAAACCTGGATTATTCAGTAATACGGTTGCATCTCCGTCATACATCACTTCAGAAAAAGCCCCGTAGTTAAAATGGTACGATAACTGCTTTGCGCCTCGTCCAAAGTAACCTTGACCCTGTGCGCAGGGCCAACGTTGATTTTGCCAATCATTTTGGCCACAACCTGTAGTATAACCCGGCTGCCCTTCTGACCACCCCATCTCTCTGACATGCACAAGTGCTTGCTGCCATTCTTCCAGTCCTTGAGGGTTATCTGACACATTATCTTTTGCTATATGGCCGCCAGTTTCTTGAGCAAAGTGGGCAAATGCAGTTACAATGGACTTTTCACATATTTTGTCTGCATCTCTACCATCTGTGTAATCTCCACAAAATGCAGGGAACTTACCTATCGCTCTTAAAAATCGAGTATATGTGTATTCAGGCGCTGCCATTGCGGTTAAAAAGTCCCACTGTGATTGCGGGAATACGCGTTCTACACGTTTAACATTCACTGGGTTTCCAGCCCGATTTGGCACAATTGCTTCTACGATATCATTGCTTCTCGTTTCAAGCGCTTTCGCCCAAACATCGTACATAGGATCGATTGTTAGTCTGTTTTCAGCTGAGGTTAATTCTGTACCAGAGACAATATAACCCGTCGGATTTTGTGGATCAGGTTTGATTGTCATAGCGTGCGTATTTGTTGCCACTGCTATATTTACAGCCAAAGCCGTTAAAATTAATTTATGCATTTTTTTATTTCCCTTTTGTCATGTTGTTTTGCATGTACCCAACTTGAGAAAGACACAAGCAATTTACATTATTAACACAATGACATCGCTGTCAATAAGCCAATATCATTGTGTATGATAAGAAAGACCTACCAAAAGGGACCAGAACTGTTAAAAAATCGTGTAATCAGCTGATTCAGTTATAAAAATTAAAAATTAAAAAAATTCACAAATATCATAAATTTATTAAAGATTTATTATTCATTTAGCAGTATGGTTAATAAATGCAGTTTGAAGGGTCCTAATTATGATCATTACTCCAATCACACATAAACACTATGAAGACGTGATCACATTGGCAAACTTAGTCCATGGAGAAAACTATTTAGATCGGCTGGGACTAGAAAAGATGTGTGATATGGGAACTAAGCACGGTATCAATGCCTGCTTCGTCGCACTCGATAACAATGAGCAATTACTTGGCTTTAGAACCAGCTATTCAGCACAACAGTGGACAATTGATAAATGGTGCACCCCCAAAGAATGGCCGGTTTTACCCTCTCAAATGGCTTATTTTAAATGTATTGCCGTTTCACCGACTGCGCAAGGACAAGGGATTGGACCGAAACTACTCCAAGCATCAATAAACGCACTGCGCCAACAAGGAGCTCTTGCGGGTGTTGCACATTTGTGGAAACAAAGCCCAGGTAATGGGGCAATTAAGTACTTCACAAAAGCAGGAGGGCAACTTGTCGCAGTTCACGATGAAAGATGGCTAGAGAATTGTCTCGTTGACAACTATTATTGCACTATTTGCGGTAACCAATGTCAATGTCAAGCGGCTGAAATGACTTTACTGTTTTAATTAGTATATAGAAATATGCCAAAGTATTATGATCCGCTCACTCATGCCAATTGCCAAGGTCAGCCTTTTGCGCAAAGTTATTGGACAAGTACGATATCTCTTCCTGATGCATTATCACCTCCTACAACGCCACAAACATTTGAAGTTGCCATTGTTGGAGGCGGCTTTAGTGGTTTACTCACCGCTTACTATTTAGCATCGCACTACAATATTAGCTGCTGTGTTCTAGAAGCCAATCAAGTTGGTTTTGGTGCAAGTGGCCGAAATGCGGGGTTTGTTTTGAAAGGAGCAGGTCGATTGAGCTACCCACACATTGCTAAAAAATGGGGAATGCAAACATGTAAAGATATTTATAGTGAATATTCTAATGCTGTTTCGCGCGTTGCCAGTCTAATAAATCAACACGCTATACAATGTGATAAGCAACAAAATGGCTACCTAAAAGTTGCGCATAATATCAAAGCCATGCAAAACCTCAATGAGCAAGCCCTGTTTATGCAAAAATTAGGGGATTCTGCCGAGTTTTTAACATCATCCCAACTACAAAACCACTACATGCGTAATGTGCAAGCCTACGGCGCAATGCGATTGACCGATGGATTTGGTGTTAATCCACTCAAATTGGTACTGGGGTATAGAGAAATGGCACTAAACGCAGGTGTGAAAATTTACGAGCATAGTTTGGTACAAGATACCAAAAAACAAAATAAGTCATACACGCTCTATATTAATGACATCTCAATTACCGCGAAGAATATTATCTATACAGGTAACGCATACAATAATAAGCTCACACATTCTGACATCAATAATCGTTATCTGCCAATTCTCAGCAGCATCATGGTCACCCGAGCGCTGACAGAAAGTGAGCTTGCTCAAACAGGTTTAAAAACACATCAAGTCACTATGGATACCCGGACACTGAAGTATTATTATCGCCTTTTACCCGATAACCGAATACTATTTGGTGGACGCGGCGCTGTTTTTGCGGCGCAACAGCATGACTCTAAATATTTGAATGGCCTTAAAAAAGGACTAGCAGCTTGCTTCCCATGCCTTAAAAATATTGACCACGATTACTATTGGAGTGGATTTATAGCTGCCACGTTTGATGACATGCCTCATGTATACTTTAATCAAAACATTGGCTATATTCTAGGGTATTGCGGTGCTGGGGTGAGCTTCAGTGCACAAGCTGCATTTCGGCTCGCACAACAAATTGCTGGATACCACCCCCCTAATTTACCTATGTATAAAACACCTGTCCCCTATTTTCCATTTCCGCAATTTAGGCGGTTCAGTCAAATGGCCTATTATCAATATGCTTCATTGCTTGACTCTATTAAGTAGCCTGCTTCACTTAATTCGAGCGAAGTCTTTTACTACAAAAAACACACCCATTACTTATGATTCCTAAACAATAGAAATAGCTATCATTCCGAGTCTCTTTTAGCTATTGATCTACTGTTCATTCCGACAACATGCCATCTGTCGCATTTTCACATAATTATCATCGTACATTTTTGAGTTTTAATAAAAACTGGCTATACATAAAGATAGAGCGCGTAAACTCGATATTCTAGACTCTTTTAACTCTAAGGAATTGAGGTATGGAAGAAAAGACAGAATTAACATCCACATTACTTGATATGACACCTTACGACCAAAACGAGTTTAATGACCTCTTATTTGAGAATATACCGGGCTATGCATTTGTCAAAGATGAACACTATAAAATCGTGAAAGCCAACGCCGCCTTTCTTTCTATGTATCCGGAAAACTCTAGGGATAAAGTGATTGGTTATACCACTGTTGAAGACTACCAACCTGATGAAGCAGAGCAATTTCTAGCTATGGATAAAAAAGCACTTACCGATGGCTATAGTGAAACGATTGAAACAATTAATTTTCCTGACAATAGCGTAAGAACATTGCTAACCCGGAAAAAACGATTTTTAGGCACAGACGGCAGCCCCTATATTTTAGGTATTTGCACAGACATTACTGAAAGAGAACATTTAATAAAGCAATTAAAGAAATCAAATCAAGATTTGGACCAATTTGCTTACATTGCTTCTCATGATCTAAGAGCCCCATTAAATGCCATTGCAAAACTCGTATCATGGATAGATGAAGATTACAAAGATGAATTACCATCCGGCGCTATTGAACATTTTAGTCTAATCAAAAATAGAATTGATAGAATGACTTGCCTCCTTAACGACATGTTAACTTATTCTCGAGTCAACCAAACACCAAGAATTACCGAAGAGTTTTCTCTTAAAGAGCTCGTGTTTGAGCAATTTGAGATGATGAGCGTAGACCATGCTTTTAACGTGACTTGTAAAGATTTAACTATTTCAATGCAAAAAGATGCCATAACGATTGTTTTGCGAAATTTACTCAGTAATGCCATCAAACACCATCATCTCGAAAGCGGTAGTATTGATGTTGATATTTCTGAAAATAGAGGATTTTATACTATTACAGTCAGCGATGATGGACCTGGAATAGACTCGCAGTATCATGCGAAAGTTTTCGAAATGTTTCAAACCTTAAAGCCCAGAGATCAACAAGAAGGTTCTGGCATTGGACTTTCTATCTGTAAAAAGATAGTACGCAATTACGGGGGGATATTTCAATCCGCAATAACGACGTGGGCACATCTTTTATTATTTCATGGCCTTCAGTCTCTGTGCTTAAGCATACTGCCTTTGGAGTGCACGCATGAATCATGATCTTAACGTTTTACTCGTTGAAGACGACGATATTGATTACATGAGTATTGTTCGCAGTTTCAAAAAGCGTAAAATTCTCAACCCCATCACTCGTGCTATTGATGGCGTTCATGCACTTGAATTGCTCCAAACGGAAAAAATTAAAAAGCCGTTTATCATCTTACTTGATTTACAAATGCCACGTATGAATGGCCTTGAATTCTTAGCTGCGGTTAGAGACAACGAACAACTAAGTGACTCCGTTATATTCGTGCTCACGACATCAAGCAATGAGCAAGATATAGTCCAAAGCTATCAAAAACATGTCGCTGGGTATTTTATAAAAGATGATATCAGCACGCAATTTCTAGATGTGATTGATGTACTTGATGGCTATTGGCGAATTCTGAAACTTCCTAAAGCGTAGGTGTTGCATGAATATACTCCTCATTGATGATGATATCGTTGATATAAAATCGATACAACGCTCCATTAGTGCCGAACACAGTGGTTACATGCTCACTGAGGCCAACACTGCAGAGCAGGCACTCAACCTAATCGAAAATGACAATTTTGATGTTATTTTGTTAGACTACATGATGCCTAAAATGAATGGCATTGAAATGTTACTTGAATTAAAGCGTCGATCTTGGCTCAATAAAATGGCTGTGGTGATGATTAGCAATGAGCATTCCGAGTCAATCATCCTCAAAAGTATCGATGCCGGCGCACAAGACTTTTTGTTAAAGTCAGAGGTCACTGCAGGTCAGCTAAAACGTGCTCTATTACAAGCCAAGAAACGCTTTGAATTAGAAAAAAAGCTTGTTGACAGCTATCAGCAAGTGAAAGAACTCGCAGAGAATGACCATTTAACTGGTTTATACAACCGTTATTATTTTGGTGAAGCCCTGCAGCGGTCAATTATTGCAAATCGAACGTACCGTGCAAACTTGGCAGTAATGCAATTAGATTTAGACAACTTCAAAAATATAAACGATAGCTTCGGCCATGATATTGGCAACACATTATTGCAAGAGATGGCAGTACGATTTAAAGGTATTTTAAAGCAAAATGATCTTGTGGCGCGCATTGGTGGTGATGAGTTTGCATTTATTCTCACTTCCTTTAGCTCGCCTTTGTATATTGAACGTATTGCCCAGCGAATTCTCACACTTGTTACTCACCCCGTTATAATTGAGCAACGCCATATTCATGTCACAGGCAGTATAGGTATCGCACTTCATCCCCTTAATGGGCATACCGCTGAAGACCTAATGCGCTATGCAGATATTGCCATGTATCGAGCAAAACAGCTTGGGAAAAATAAAGCCTGTTTATTCGAAGATAATATGGAAAGAGACTTCCAACGAAAGTATCGTATCGAAATAGGATTACGTCACGCCAATGAGCACGGCGATTTGGCCATGCATTATCAACCCATTGTTGATACAAAAACTCGTCAAGTTATTTCATGTGAAGCGTTAATTCGATGGCCAAATGCGAAGATAGCAACTAACCCGCAAGAGTTTATGAATATTGCAGAAGAGTCTAGGCTCATTAATAGCTTAGGTCGCTGGATTATTGAAACAGCCATCATTGAACAAACCACAATAAGCAAAAAATTAGGTTATGAAATCATCATGACCATCAATTTATCTCCGTTACAATTACGCGATCATGATTTGCCTGCATTTATCCAGGATTGCTTAACTAAACACAGCTCAAAAGGTGAGAATATCGTCTTTGAACTCACGGAAACAGCACTGCTAGAATCTGATAACTCTGTCCATCACAGTGTGAGTGCAATCAAAGAACTTGGATGTTTAATTGCCTTAGATGATTTTGGTACCGGATACTCATCGATTTCTCATTTACTCACCTTCCCAATAGATATAGTGAAACTAGACAAATCGCTGCTTGATAAAGTGCACGTACTCCCTAGGCACTATCATATTCTCAAAGGGCTGAGTCATATGCTGCACCAATTACGGATCTCTGTCGTGGCTGAAGGTGTTGAGTCCGCACAACAAGTAGCGATATGTTCTGAATTGAATATTGAGCGAATTCAAGGGTACTATTTTTCGAAGCCCATGGCACAATGTAGTCTATATGTGACAATTCAAGATTTAAACAAACGCGCTAGTAATCTGAACTAACCAACATTATATTACATGGCTTATCAATAAGTTTATTAATTTGTTCGATAGGCAAAGGCTTATAAAAATAGCTCCCCAGTAAATAGTCGCACCCCATCGCTTCTAATAAAGTTGCTTGATATGATGTTGCAACAGTGACTGCCGTGCACTTTAAGTTCACACTTTTAGCTAATTTTATCAGCGTGTAAGCAAGTACTTCATTATGCTGCTCAGTCTCCATTTGTGAGGTTAAACCAGCACCAATCGTGACCGAGTCTAAAGGGACTACATTCAGAAAATCTAACGATATACTGTTGACTCCAAACTCTCTTACATCTAATCGAATATTAAGGTTTTTTAATTTATTTATGGCACTGATTGTTATTTTATTATCATGAAAAAATACAGACTCTTTAAAGCTCAACACAATTTTCTCAACCGCTATATTTAAAGACTCCAAGGTTTGTTCTATCGCTAAATAAAACTCTGAGCTGACCAAGTGCCTATCATCAACTCGAATGGTGATATCTTTTAGTGTCTCTCCCCTTATGCCCGATAATGTTTTATTTAACCCTAAAAACCACTTACGGCTCAATTCAGAAAACACCCTTTGCTTTTGTGCCAAAGTAAATACATCTGCACTTTCACACTGAGGTAACACACTAGAGAAATCATAACCAATAATTACTCCTTGAATGCTGTGATCAACCGCTTTTATCAAAGGTGTAATATAAAATATTTCATTAAAATTAATACTCGGATCTGAAATAAAGTCACTCAATGACATATAATTAAAGGTCTTGATATCTACAGATTGACTATAAAAGCTCAACCTATTGCGACCTTGCGATTTTGAATGGTACATTGCTTCATCTGCATTTTTCAGCAACAATTCGGGTGCTGTCCCATCATCGGGAAACAGACAAACCCCAATACTTACTGAGACCGAAACCGCTTTTTTGTTCACTATAATCGGCTCAGATATTGCTGTATTAAGCTTGTCATACACTTGTGAAATTGCTTGCCTATCAACAACATCATGTAGTAACAATAGAAACTCGTCGCCGCCGATGCGCGCAGCCGTATCACTTGATCTTAGAATAGTATTTAGCTTTTTCCCGATGGTCTGCAAAATGACATCACCAGTATCATGACCGTGCGTGTCATTAATTTGTTTGAAATTGTCCACATCTACGAAAGCAACTGCAAATGCTTGTGGCACCCTAGTGTGCTTACTACATGCTTGATGCAGGCGATCGAGTGCTAACGTTCTATTTGGCAGACCCGTTAATGAGTCATGCTGAGCAAGGTAAGCCATCCTATCATTACTTGCAACCAACTCGGTTACATCCTGAAACACCATTACTACACCTTGTAACTCCCCTTTTGAACTGACAATTGGCGTCGTGGTATCTTGGATACTATATTGTACGCCCGTCTTGCTCACTAATATCGCATCTTGTTCAAACGTATATTTCTTCCGACTATCTAGCACTTGCCTGATCGGACACGGTAACCTGGTGGCGTTATGCCGATCAATTAAATGTATATAATTTTCTGCTGGTTTTTTCAGCATTTCACCTCGACGTACACCGAGTAAACTTTCTGCTATCGGATTGACAAACCGAGTTAAACCATGCACATCAGTAGCAATAACCCCATCACCAATTGACATCAAAGTTGTTTCCAGTAGCTCTCGGTCTTGTGCTAGTTTCTTTGTCAAAGTGATTTCAGTAGTTACGTCTTTAATAACAGCCAAAGAGTTAAAGTATCTTCCTAAATGTAATGACTCCGGCTCCATAACACTGGTTAGTTCTACATCAATACTCATGCCTTTTTTATGCAGGACTTGATAACGAATATTTTCAACTTTACCCAATTTAAAAAACTCAGGAAGAACATAATTAATTGCATACTCTCGTGAGTTAGGTGTTAAAAAATCAATCGCTCTTCGACCTAAAACATCTTTCCTTGTGTAACCTAGTAAATCTAACCACTGCTCACTTACCGCGTTTACAATGCCTTTACTATCAATAGAAAGCATAGCAACTGGCGTATAATCATACATTCGTTTAATCGTTGCATGTGCTGACGTTAATTTAGCGTAAGTATGCCGATAACTTGTCAACGCAGCTGAAAGCAGTGCTGGCGTAATATAGGTGATCAGCATAGGCAGTAGAAACAAAGTTTCAGCGTGTTCACCTTTAGTGATCGTGATGAGGCCAATTGAAACGAAGTATAAACTCACAATACTATTAACTAATATATTAATAGAAACCATACTGAATGGCATGAATAATGCTGAAAGCACCAATGCTAGTGATGTATAAGCGTATGGAAAAGGTAAATATTTTAATGCAACAACATTAATTACAGTAGTCAGTCCAATAAGAAATATTGACTTATGTTCATATTGAGTTTGACCTTGTTTTTTAGTATGACAAATATAGTAACCTAACGGAAAAATAGAAACGGCGCCCAAAACAGTTGCTATTAACTTTGTACTGAAAGCAGAAAACCAAGGTTGGTTTCCTAAATTAACTTCTACGCAGGCAAAAAACAAAGCCCCTAACACACTCGGAATAACAACAACTTTATACAATAATAAAGTAAACTCAAGTACATTATATCCATTAACTTTTTTAAGCATTGCTTGCTTTACTAAAAGCGCAATTAACACCGCTTCTATAATATTGCTGAGCATAGTAATAATCGCGACCATAGAAATCTTGTCAACTAATACATAAAGTAATAAGTTACTACTGAAAATGATTAAGCAATGCTTAATCCAATGGTGGTAGCTTTGTAGGGAGAGTAGCAGTCCAAAAGCCATGTTCGCATACCAAATATCAATACCCACCCGTCCCGTAGATATAAATAGTGATATCGCACTAAACACAAGGAATACCAATACTGAGGTTGTTATCGAATATTTATTAGTCCATTGCTTAAATATCGTTCTAGAGTTCACATCTGCCGCTCCGTGCTCCTGTGATGAATGATGTACCCTAAACTGCTAGCTTCGGTCACCGTTCAAAAAATCACTTGTTATTATATTTATCAGTTATAAGGCTAGCTCAAAGAATGCTTGCTATCAAGCATTAAGCGGCTGTAAAATCGAACTATTCATCGCAAAAACGTCAAGTTATTGGTATTTTGTTGTTTCAATATTAAGGACCCTCGATGATAAAAATAATAAAATTGATGATATTGACTCTGTGTCTGGGAATAACAGGGTGTAAGCCAAACCATATTGCGCAACTTGAAACTCAATTGCAAAATGCGCAAGTAAATAGAGACTTAAATGCTCAGTATAAAGTGCTATCTGAATTAGTTAATTACGGTAGTGATGAATGGAAAATACATCTCGCGAATATCCAAGGCAGCATAGAGCAATTAAATAATGCAAATCAACTCTTAGCCGCAGGCCAAATAATTGAGGCACAACAAGCCGCACACCAAGCTAAACTGTCCAACAATTCAATACAAGTTGATGAAACTTTAAAAAAGTTACAAACTTATGCGCAAGTGTCACACCTTATTGAAGCAGTGCAATCTTACAATGCCTATATACGTGTCAGTCAACTCAAAACATTTTTATCAACTAACGCGTCACGCTGGAAAATCTTAGCATCAAATGAGCTTTATAAATCATTAATTACACATGATGACACCATTTCTCAGGTACTGTCTCAACTCCCAAAGAACACTCGACAAGACCCAATAATAAAGGAGCTAATCACTGCCAGTCAAAATCAGGTTGATCAACTACAAACTACTTTAGACCTATTACTAACAAAGCAGCTTGCCGATTTTTCCACTGCAAGTGTGTCTCAGTTAAATGAGCTTTATACAATAACAAACTATAACCTTAATTTGTTTAGCCCTGCTGTTGTCATTCCGATGATGAAACCAATGATCCGACACACTAAACATACCCTTGCATACTGGGATGAATCTCTAAATAACTCCAGAATAACATTGTCTCGCTTGAACTCTCCGTTAGCCTCCCGTGTAATCGAAGTACGAGATGCTTATTTACAGCTAATCAGCCAAGAAAGTGAATATACGAATTATCACGGAGCGAGTAAAAAAAGTATGAAAATCATTCAATCATTGGCGAAAAACAAAGAAAGGGCACCCGTAACCCACCTTGCCTCAATTCACATTAGTGCCAATATTTTATCTTTCTCACAACAATTGCAAATGTATAGGTATCTGTCACGATGAGGTATTTGAAAATAACTCAGCAAGTATAAACAGACTCTTAGCCGCAGAGAGCATTACCCTTATGATTTTTTAGCCTATGTATATTTAAATATAAGTTCTTTATCTTCTTATATTTAAATTACAACGTAATAACTCTGGTTTTAACCTTCGTTTCAAAGTACTTTTTTAAAAAATCCAGCAAAACTCATTAATGAAACCGATAAGGCCCAAAACAAGCCTTAGTTACCTATTTAAATCCAGCATATATCCTAAAAATATGCGCTCTATTAATACCACGTCAACATGCGTATGCCATTCACGTATTTTGAATGTCGAGAAGGTCTTAGCGGACAACTCCCTACCAACGCCGACAACTGACGTTCATATAACTCGTCTGTTTTGAGCTCCATCAACACATAAGCACCTAAAGATATCTGCTTACGTAAATTCAGACTAGTATGATACCGCTGATCAAACACATGCATATCTTGATCAAATGTCGCCCGTATTCGCCGGCATTTTGACTCAAAGTATTGTCTTTGATAACGACATACTAAAATCGGCATCTGCTCATTACCCCATAGCAGTTGTCCTCGATGGGGCAGCGACTTATGAGCCACGCGCAATATGTCCGGCCACCTCCCTTGCCCATTAGCTAAGTCAAAATCTAATGGAAAAGTTACTTTATACCCTTTCCCTGCTTCTCGGTGTTTAAATTCTAGCTTTGCTTTCTCAGCCTGTACCAAATCATGATACCAACGAATTCGAACTTTCTTGCGAAAACTAATACCACTTAAGTTCTCTTCATATCGCTCCAAATGAGCATCATCTAAATAAAGGCTGTTAACATAACGCTCAGGAAAACTCTCTTCAAACCCAAGTAAATGTGTTTTAAGCCATGCTTGAATATTATGTAGCCGATTTAATGGTATCGGTATCTTAACTTCAAACCGTCTATTTTGTTGCGTCATTTTGGCTTATCCGATTTCATAACTGTTTGATACAACCCTTTAACGCTTAAAGGCTGTGGTGTTATCTGTTTGTCATTTACACTAAGCATACTCCCAATTTGACTCACCATTTTTTGACCACAACCAACATCTTTACAAGTAAATTCTGAAATATCCATTTTAGCAGGCCCAAAATATGGTTTTTTGCTGTAACTCATTAACGCATAGTGATTTACGTTCATTACCGTTAATTTACTTCCTACAATCGTTGAGTCATCCTTTGCTACTAAGGCAAAGTTCACCCGAGAAAACTGACTATCATATACCGCTAATTTACTTCGCTCCCCAGCCGAGATAGCTTTATCACGTATATTAGTAAAATGCGTACCACTTATCTTTAAGTTAGACCCACTCACATCAATTCCATCGCCCCCAGAACGAGCCCCAACATCATTGAAAGCCGAGTTACTCACGCTTCCTGTACAAAAATCACAATCGAATGCATCTGATAAGGCATTTCGTATCGATAACCTCGATATTGTGACATCGCCATTGATGATATTTAGTGCATCCTCTGAGTAATTGTCACTTATTTTTAAGCCATCTATATTAACTTTCCCACCAATAAAATAGGCTGAGCCTCTTGGTTGCCACAAACCTAATTTAGGACTACTTGCATGACTCAATTGGGTATGTGTGATTGATGAACCTAAGCGACTATTTTTATTAAATACTGAAATTCCGGCCCAATATGAGGCATTTTCAGCACGTGTAATGACAATAGGTGCTTCAAGCTCTCCTTTTAACATCACTCCTCCAAATATCATAAGCCCCGAACCTTCGGTAAACGTCAAATGTGTACCTGCGTCAATGACTAAATCAATATCATCTGTAGAGACAATATAGTCATCAATAGTCCAATGACCCGTTTTAATTTTCCAGTGCCCTTCTGCCACTTCAATAAATGGATACTTTTTAAGATTTAAGTGCTGTGTTGGTCTTGGTATAAAGCTCAATGGCTGTATATTCTCTATAAACGTAAACCGTGCTTTCTTTTTACCACTTAAACCCGCAGTCACTTCTACCTGTGTTAACTCCTGCGGTAGTGAAAAGGTCAATTCAGAGCCGGCTGTAAGCATTACCGGTAATTGCGCATTTATATTCTCGAGTGGAAACTGTAAATCAAATTTATTTACACCACTGATCCCCTTTATTTCAAGAGACTGCGAATCCGGATTGCGTATAGTCACCTCAGATATCCCTGAGGATTTAGTAAAACCACTCACCAAGTCCCAACTTCTTTGCGCTACCATACTTGTCATATGTTGATGAAGCGCGCTATCCATCGGTTGAATATTTTGACAAGGCTCATCTAAATACCCATTTTCAATACAATGTAATTGTTTTTCTAGCAATGCTAAATTAAATGTATTTACAAGCGGGGCACTAGTGTGAATGCGTTGCATAAAATGCTGCTGGCGTTGTGACAGTTTTGCCAACAACTCACCACGACTAAATTGCTGTTTTAATGTTTGTAATGCTTGGTTATAGGCATGTTTCACGCGAGGGTCTGCGAGCATTTGTTTACTGATCAAAAAGTCATTTGAAGGTGGCTGCATAAGCCAGTGATGCTCAGCGGGGGTAACAGCTACGTCACTTTGAATTGGCTCTAACTTCGCTGTATGTGGATTGTAATACCAACGCCAATTATTCCACGTTAACGCATGCCATGCCCCCCATACATCAACTGTCGCCAAATATTGCCCTAGCCTTTTTACATCAAAAACATCACTCGCAGTGCGTCTGCCATCAAGAAAGTCGCTCAGCAATGCCAACGCTATTTGTCGCTGTTTACTTAGGCTGGCATTTTTCAGTACCGTGTTTCTTTGAATAACTCGTGGCTTCAATATCCGCTGCAATTGCAAATTTTCTGATGCTGTTTGCTGATGTAAATCTAACCGAACAATCATCCCCTCCGTGCGGTTATTTGTTGCAAGCATATCTTGACTAAACGCTTGCTCAAACATCATTACGCCCCAGTTCTGGCCATTAATTACCACTTTTACAGGCCTATACGTCGGAGTGATGATATCAAAGCCCGCCAGCTTTAACGTTTCAGAAAATAGCATAGGCCCTTGATGTATTCGAACATTAGAGCTCAATAAAGAAAAACGCCTTGCCGAGAATAAAGCCTGCTTCTGTTTCAATTCAACACGCAATGACCAACGATTATATGCCGCCACATGATCTAACATATCGCCTTGAAGCCTAATCGTCGCTTTTAGTTTCTTGTTTTCAAAAAATACACTCCCAGCCACCTCGCTTCTTTGTTCTGGAATTTGCCCGTGCGTAAATGCAGTATCCCGATCTTTCTCAAGCAACAACCAATCTTGGTATTTAATGTCTATTTTTAACAGAGGGTGGTCGCTATCAGCCATAGCCCAATTCAAAGGCGCTCGCACTACATCACTGACTAGCTGCATGGCTTTTTCTTTACTGTCTTGATGTAAAGATACAAAGCCACTTTGAATCAGCAGCGTTTTAACCATATTCACCGATGGCAATAATAAAATCACAATAACGCATAACGCACCTATTAGTGCTAGCTTTTCAGCCTTTGAAGTACGCGCGTGAGTTGAATCTAAACGCATCGCTATACACCTGTAATGTTATGCTGCTCTAACAACGACACATTTATTCCATTATACTGAGATTTCAAGTCATCAACTAACTTGTCAACGTGCTCTGCATTTTTGATTGAAATAAAAAATGTTGCGTCAAATCTATCATTATCAGTATCATATCTCCGCATTTCCATGCGCACGGAGTACCTTTCCAAGGTCGTCTTTAAAGCGTCTAAAGACACGTTTGTTGAAGTACCAGACTCAGGATTTAAATAACTCAAAGACAAAAATAAGCCATTCTCTTCATACGATTTGGCATGACGCTTTTTCGCTAAAGTCACTAGTACCAACGTAACCACACATGCCACAATAGCCGCTAAAGTTTGCCCTGCCCCCAGTGCAACTGCAATTCCAATGTTTAAAAACAAGTAGATAAGCTCTTCAGGTTCTTTTATAGGTGTTCTAAAACGTACAATTGACAAGGCGCCAACTAAACCCAGCGCCAAGGCCAACGATGCCTTAACAACCGTAATAATCAAAATAACGGTTAACATCAATAGTGGAAATAACCTTGAAAAGTCCTGCCGATTACAAAATGCCGAAGAATATTTACGAAAGTGGTAGCCAATAACTGATGCAAGTACAAACCCCAGTAGCAAGTTAAGCAATAACGCCCCCAATTGAACACTCGCATATGGGAAAAACATCGAACGAATATCTTTCGGTAGAAATGCAATTAAAAGTGGGTCTACTGACTCCATAAATATTTCCTTTTTGTTTCTGTTTCTATGAGCTAATACGCTATATTCAGCTCATCGTGTCATGATATGAAACTAAATATATTATTCTAAGCATAGAGCTAACATAGCGAACTGCAAAAATTCTATCTGAATAATGTGTGAATACTTCCGCTTTTTTGATGAAAATAAAATCATCATCTAAAATAGATGTTGCTACCACCTTTCATCTCTTGCAGTTATATAAATAATAGAGCTTTTACAAATTTAGCGAAATTAGGATAGCTATGAGCGAAAATAGAATGAGTTATTTTTGGTTAAATAGAATGATAGAATTTATTTTGTTAATTCTTTTTTTTGCATTAATAGGTTGTAATTATAAACCCGACGATTCGGATAATAGCCTTCCTAATATCGATATACCAGAACCCCCTCAAACTATTGAGCTTCCAGATTTACCTTTGTGCAATGGTTCATGCAGTTGTGACGAAATAGTGCTAAAAGGAAATGACACAGGGATTCAATATAGCGCAGGATATACCTCTGAAAACTTAGCTTCTTGCAACATACAAGACCCGTTTTTACAAGATTGCCAAATAGGCCGAGATTTCCTAGCCGATGCGACTGGATTAATTAAAGTCGGGTTTGGTGCTGCCAGTTTTGATTATTCTAAAATAGCAAACGATGGTCAGGTTTTACCTAATGATTTTGCTACATGGCAATGTGTTCGAGATAACCTAACCAACTTAACATGGGAAGTTAAAACACAACCTACGAGTGGCCTTTTTAACGCATCAGACCAAACCTATAGCTATGCAGATCCTAAACACCCAGAGTACTCGACCTATGATCAAGGAGAATGTAATAACCCTGGTAACTGTGATACTCAAAAATATATTGCTTACATCAACAACCAAAACCTTTGTGGGTACAATGATTGGCGACTGCCCTCAAAAATAGAATTACAAGACCTTGTAGATTATAGCGCCGTACAACCTGCTATTGATGTATCCGCTTTTCCAAATACCAAAGTTGGTAATTATTGGACAAGCACTCTCGATACCGATGATACAAATAGTATCTGGTCAATCAACTTTAACTTTGGCACAGTTGCCGGAGGGATTAGTTCAAATAAACAAATGATACGGCTTGTTAGAGGTAAACGCTTCGAAAACAAATTGCCAGAAGCAACAGTACGTGAGTTAGACCCCTCATTAAGAAATCAAGTTGCCCCTAAACAACGCTGTAACTCAATAGTATCACCTACAGCACCAATCGCTCGATTTAAACGAGATGTAACTGGAGAGATATTTGATACATTTACAGGGCTTATTTGGCAAGCCTGTGTTGCTGGACAAAGTGGTGAAAATTGCGCAGAAGGAGAAGCTTCACTCCTAACTTGGCAGGAAGCACTCGCATATGCAAATCAAAATAAAGAACAAACAAACAACAAAACCCCCTGGCGATTACCTAATATTAAGGAGCTACAAAGAACCATAGAAAACCAATGTGAAGAACCTGCGCTTAACCCCTTTGCATTTGCAAATGTACCAATGACACAGGTTTGGAGCGCAACGCCACATAGTAAAGAGACTGAAAAAACCTTCCATTATCAATATCAAAATAGCATTATTTTTTATGGTGATAGGACCGAAAAGCATGCCGTACATTTAGTACGAGATTGCCAATTCAATTAAAGGAGCTTTAATCTATGAAATACTTTTCAATTACCATATTCATATTATTACTCGCGCATAGTGTAAAAACTCAAGCCAACGATTTAGACTTTTATAAGTATCATATCGGGTTAAAAACCAGTTACCTGAGCGTAAATAATAAAACGAATAACCCTGAACAAAACTTATTGTTAGAAGACTTTGGCGTTAGTTTAGGCGCTTTTTATAGTGGCCAATACGAGTCCTTCGGGCTATTTTCAGCAGGAATTGATTTCATTTACATAGAAGATAAACTCCCCTTTTCAGAGTCTGTAAGAAATGAATTCACTGGCGAGTTGTCTGAAAAAGAGTCTAGTATTTTTGGAAAAGCTATCTACGTAGAAGCAGGTGTATTTACCAGTTTTCTTTATCAAAATGCGCTGCAGTTCGGTGTATTGGGAGGGTATCAGTATACCGATTTGACCCGAACAATATTACGCTGCGAGCAATGTACAGAACAAGACTTGTATCAATTTGAAAACTCAACTTATGTAAAACCATTTATAAAATATAAATTTACTGCTCGCTTAAGCGTTCAATTCGCATATAGCCACTACTTCAATGATATGGGGTTTGATGACGCAATCAGTTTACAAATTACACTGGTTAGATTTTAATTAGTGCATTCAACCTCGCAGCGACTCAAAGGTTAATAAACTAAAGCCGCAAAGATACTTACCAAGGTATCTCGTCACCAGTATAGCTATAAAAACCACCGCTTTGGGCATCTTGCAAATTATCTATAATATACTTGAGCCCTTGCGCTGATTCATCAGCCTCAATCAAAGCGTTAGGGCCACCCATAGAGGTTTTTACCCAGCCAGGGTGCAATGACACCGTTTTGATCCCTTCCGGTAAAAGATCATTCGATAAACTTTTTATCGCTGAATTGAGTGCAGCTTTAGAGCTACGATATATATAACCCCCACCCTTTGTATTTTCAGTATGACTGCCTACTTTTGAAGAAATAGCTGCAATGACTTTTAACTCACTGCTTTTAATATGTGCCACAAATGCTTCTGCTAGTTTAATCGGTGCAATCACGTTTGTTTCAAAAACATCTTGCCACGCCTGTGTGTCACAATGGCCAAAGCCATAATTCTGAGGGCCGTAAATTCCGGCATTATTTAACAAAACGTCAATTGGTTGGCCTTGTAGTTGCAAAGCCACCTGAGTTACTTGTACGTAATTGGTTATATCTAAAGTAAAAATAGTTAACGAACGGTAGCGAAGCGTAAGCGATTGAAGCGCTTCAGCACTTTTAGGATCTCTACATGTCGCAAGCACTTGCCATCCTGCACGTAAATACAACGTGGTTAAAGCAAATCCGATACCACGGTTTGCTCCTGTGATAAGAACCGTTTTCATGTAAAACACCTCGCTTTAAAATAAGGAATCGTAAGTTTGTACCTAAAGGTACTATTACTAAAGTCAGTAAAAATAGCAATGTAAAAACCCTAAAACAGAGCGTTTTATATTGAATCATGAATCACAATTTTTATAGCTAAAAGAAAATGATAAAAATCATTTTGCGTGACAAAAAGTTAGATATTTAAGTATTTAAATTAAAATATTTGATTTTTAATACAATTATGTTTGTGCCAAAATTGGTTTATCCGCCACATACAACTGCATAAACATAGATTCCGGATCTGGTTTATATGCTCCGTAACTATCCCGCTCGTAAAAACCAAAGTAACGATACAATGCGATTGCTTCATATTGTTTAACCCCAGTCTCAAGCATAATTTTATTTAAACCCCGCTCTGTTACCAGCGAAATCAAGTGTGATAGTATTCTTTTTGAGAGACCCAAACCTCTAAACTGAGGCTTGACATAAATTCGCTTAAACTCCCCATATTTAGCATTCTCTTCCTGCTTGAAAATAACAGCACCACATGCGGCTAACTCCCCTTCAATATAAATTCCACACAACTCACTATTACTCTGGTCAACTTCATCGACGGACAACAATATGTTGAGTTCGCTTGGGTACAATGAGTGCATCAATTTATCTATTTCTGAAAAAATCTCACTCACCCCATCACAGCTTGAAGTTAACCGTACTATTGAGCCTTTCATTTAATGTCCTTTATAACTAAAACCAAAACAAGGTACTATATAAGGTACATCCATTCAAGCTAAGCCTGATAACAGCTTGGCTCCCTAGGACACGTATTACCGCGAGTACAAATAACTCTTACTTCATTTTCAATTCCACGCTCTATCCAATTTATGTTTAAGATTCTAGCAACACTCACAAGTTGTGTTTTTAATACGTGAGGCACAACACTTGATCCCCCATGTTTAATACATAATTGCTGCAATTGACGTATTATCTCGGGGGCATCAAAGCCTTGCGCTGCAATTGCAGGAGTGAGATCAATACCAGCACATAAAATATGTGGACTTCCAGCTAAATCATGTACCTGTATAGACTCGCAACAATATAATCTCGGCTCGCCTGCCACCATTAACACAGACAATTGCGCGCTACTCACCCCTGAGTCATCAGTAAATTTACGAAACACCGCCCAATGTTGGCAAGGGTCTTCGACAACACGCATGTTACCCCATGGTAATGGGATCCCATTACCTCGGTACACCGCTTTTAGTTTGCCTGGTTGATAAGCATCAAAATAATGCCAATGAGGATAAGACGACACCACCGTCATTCTGCGCATTACGACAGATGCTGAGATATTAAGCTGTTCATGCACTTTAATCTCATATCCACAGCTATCGAGTAATTGACGAAATGGGGCCTTAGGGCACAACAAAGCCCCTGCAAAAAAGCTAGATTCAAAATCTCGCCATGCATTCAGTGTATCTTGTGCATTGGGTGTACTCAGCTCAGTCTGTACTTCAACATCACTGCCACCTATTTTTAATACACAGTGTAAGCCTTCCAAGTTATGTAACACGGCATGACCAATATGAACAGCCAGATCATACTTTAAACGGCTCTCTCGCTGATGCAATAGTGTATTTAGATTTACAGTATTTGGTGGTGTGAAATAGGATGTTACCAATACGTCATCTACCGTCCTCTCTTGATTTAATAAATTTTTTGGTGCGTTATCAAACCACTTGATATTTAAACCTTTTTCCTTGGCAATGGTGAGTAAATCGTTGGCATTTAAATAGAGGTTTTTCTTTCCCACTTCTTCGGCAGCACGCTCTAAATCAGGGAAATGATTTTGATGGTGCTCTTGATGTGCACGTATCAATAAATGAGCAAATTGACGGCCACTTATCCCCGTTTGCGACAGCATCTCAGGGATAGCAATTTGTAGTATCTCATTAGAGAATAAAAAATTAGGCTCTAACGCCATACCTTCAATTCCACCGTGATTCCCCTTAATCGGCGCGATTGTGTTGGGTTCAGGATCATTGTCTAAAAACCAATCAATGGGCTTTTGAAACACCTCCGCTAAATTGTCTAACATGTCCATACTCGGGGTTCGCTTTCCTCTTTCAATCATTGATAAATATGAAACCGAGGGTGCTGAACCTGCATCAATTCTAATACAGCGTGCCGATAAATCTTCAAGCGTTAAATTATTTCGTTTTCGCAAATTACGAATTTTTGTTCCCGTAAAATGAGATTTTCGCATCAAACTTTGGTTATTTTTCATTGTTTTTATTTGACCTCAGTGACATTGCATAGACATTAACCTTAGCATTATTTGTAAAATTCACACTGTAAAATTCTTTTTGTCAAATTATAAAAAATATTCTTCTACACTGAATTTGTCCACTCTCACAATATTTATCTGACTCGAAGAATGAGGAACATACCATGACAGCACTTACCCGTTCACCCATCGACAATTCTGTACAAGGTTGTCAAAAACTAGAACTAGCAAAACGATTTTTAGATGAACATTGCCCATTAGATTACGGCTCACATATGCAAACCACGCATTACGTTGTTTACTACAATCATCTAATGGCTTTCTTCGCAGATGGGACTCATTGTGGGCTAAAACAGCCCTGTCAATTTGTTGCTTTATGTGGACATAAAGATGATCCAACCGCTATTTTACTGAAAAAAGAAGATGGATTACACGTTGAACTCACATTTAACCGCTGTGGAAATACTGGTAAAAGTGATGTCGCGCATATCGATGATATTCAATTCGAAACAGCATTAAGTGCGTTAGATAATCAACATGTTCAGCCACAGTTAAAACGTCTTTGGGTGAGCTTTTTAACCGGTGTTCAACATGCGTTATGTAACACTTCCAGTGTTAAACAGTATACGGCCAAAGACGGAAGTGACTACCAACTTACTGCATACTAACTTAAAAAGTAGGCCATACTCATTCTAACAGTATGGCCTATTACCGGTTTTATGTTCATATTTCGCCATGTCAAAATGACAAATATGGATAGCTCATCTTTTCTCAAATCACGTGTATTTTGTTGAAATGGTCATTGCTTGTTATTCTGCACTAGAAAAAACTAAAATAACCAATTAGTAGCACCAAATAAAACAGGAAAAGCAATGAGTTGTCCGTACAGCAATAAGCCCACTGACCATGAAGGTCAAACCAACTATCGAGCAATTGAAGACAACATTCATACTGACTTTAAAGATGACATGTCATACGGTGATTATTTAAATTTAGAAAAAGTACTGAATGCTCAGCACCCTCTTTCTAACCAACACGATGAAATGCTATTTATCGTCATCCATCAGGCCAGTGAGTTATGGATTAAACTCGCAGGACATGAGCTCAATGAAGCGGTAGAAAATATCAAAAGTGGCGATTTTGGACATGCCTTTAAAGTAATCGCACGAGTAAAACAAATACTTAGCCAGCTCACTCAGTCTTGGGGAATTCTATCGACGTTAACCCCTGTAGATTACTTAAAATTTCGCGATACACTCGGTCACTCTTCGGGGTTTCAATCTTATGGTTACCGCAAGATCGAATTTTTGTTAGGCAATAAAAACGCTGAGCTACTAAAAGTACACGAAAGTAACCCTCAAGTGCATCAAGAACTGCAATACATTCTCAATCAACCAAGTTTATACGATGAAGCATTGCTTGCACTCAAATCCCACGGGTTACCAATCGATAAGGCGGTACTAGAAAGAGACTTTAGCCTGCCGTATCAAGCAAACAAAAGTGTTTTAAACGCTTGGTTAACGGTTTACCAAAACGCGGAGCAGTACTTTCACTTATATGAGCTTGCCGAGAAATTAGTGGATATTGAAGATAGCTTCCAGCAGTGGCGTTTTAAGCATATGTATACAGTTCAACGTATTATTGGCAATAAAATAGGCACAGGAGGCTCATCAGGGGTAAGCTTTTTAAAAAAAGCACTAGATATCAGTTTTTTTCCTGAGCTCTTTGAGTTACGTACTCACCTATAACTGCTTTTATTGGAGTAAAATAATGACAACAGAACTCGCCAAATTACTGCAGCCGCACTACAGTGATTTTAAAGTTGACAAACGAATCCTCTTATCAGGTCATTCTCATCAAGCGTGGCCAAACGTTGCCAAGCAAGGGATCTTAGAGTGTTACCAACACGCTGCTGAGCACATAGACGATAAATGGCAGTTGGCTTTTAAAAAAGCAGCTCAAGTGAAAGCGTTTTATGCATCTTTACTCGATGATCCCACTGCCCAAATTACATTAGGCGCATCCACTCATGAGCTATTACTCAGGTTCCTATCTGATCTATCATGCTTTAAAAAACCACGAAAACGCCCTATCAAAATTGTTACCACTGATGGTGAATTCCATTCTATGCGACGACAACTGAATCGCCTAAAAGACCTCAATATAAAGATAGTGAATGTACCTGTTCAACCGAGTGAAACATTGGCTGAACGACTTATTGAGGAAATTGATCAACACACTGACGCGGTCATGCTTTCCGCTGTATTTTATGGTACCAGCGAGATATTCAATGACATAGGCCATGTTGCACGTTACGCCCATACGCTCACGGTTCCTTGTTTAGTCGATGCATATCATGCGCTCAATGTCATACCATTTAGCCTAAAAGAGTGGGACTTAGAGCATGCATTTATTGTCTCTGGCGGATATAAATACTGCCAAGCCGGTGAAGGAAACTGCATGTTGCGCATACCACCAAGCCATCAAGGAAGCCCTATCATTACTGGGTGGTTTGCAGAGTTTAGCCTGCTAGAGCAATCACCGGGTGAGGTACGATATGGGGTGGGTAGTAGCGCATTTGATGGTTCAACATACGATCCAACGAGTCACTACCGCGCCGCTGCCGTATTTGATTTTTTTGCCCAGCAGCAACTAACCCCTTCAAAATTAAGGGCTGTTAGTCAACAACAAATTTTGTATTTAGCCAACGGCATTCAATCACAGCCAAAGCTGAATGCACACTTTGAATTTTCGTCTCACTCACTAACTCACAATGCCGGTTTTTTAGCCCTGAAAACCCCAGTAGCGGCTCAATGGGTCAGTGCATTAGCTACTCAAGGCGTGCAATGCGATAGTCGTGGAGATCAGTTGAGATTAGGCCCTGCGCCATATATAACCACTCAACAATTGGAACAAGCCATTGAAACAATAGACAAAGTGAGTAAAACCATCTCCTGAAATTAATCCATAAATTAGCCGTATCTATCGGTGACTATTTTTCTCTTAGAAGCGTATTAGAGCATCAGTCTACCCGGTTAATATAACCGATACGAAAACAAAAAAGGGATTATCTCAGCTAAAATCACAGCTCAATTGTAAAGGTTTATTTGCTAACGAATATAATCACGACTTAAATGTCGTGATGCTCACTTTCGACAGTCAAGCTTCACTATTGTGTACTTACTATCAATGTAAAGTTATTCACTTACCAGCACATACTTAAAATAGACAAATTTACTCAAAATTAAGAGCCCGCTATTTCACTCTAATCCAGACATACCAACCTTATCCGGCAGCTACTATACCAACATAGCCTAACCAAATGTTTCTAATTCTATGCTAAAAAACAAGACGCCCAACCAAAAACACAACAAAATAAAAACATTTGACACATTTTAGAAACAAAATTAAAGTAGAATATCTACGCTAAATTTTCTATTCAAAATAATAAATCTAACACGGGAACAATAAGAAAATGTTAAAAAAAGCGATTTTAGCATCACTCATTTCAGCAGTATGCGTACCAGCACATGCACAACTCATTATCTCTGAATATATAGAAGGCAGTAGTAATAATAAGGCTATTGAGCTTTATAATACTGGCACAGATACTATTAACTTAGACGGTTATGCACTCTCTTATTACTTCAATGGTAAAACGACCGCAGGCAGAACCATCAACCTTGAAGGCTCTATAGCAGCAAATACCACCTTTGTTATTGCACACGCTAGCGCAACGGCCGAACTTGCGAATAAAGCACAACTACTCTCAGGTGGCAGTTGGTACAATGGTGATGATGCCGTAATACTGAGTAATGCAGGTAATACAATCGATAGCTTAGGCCAAAAAGGGGTTGATCCTGGTAGTAGCTGGTCTGATTCAGGTGTGAGCACTAAAGATCGCACTTTAATACGCATTAGCAGTATTTCACAAGGTGATAGTGACGATAGCGACGCGTTTATTCCTTCTGAACAATGGACAGCATTGGCAAAAGATGACTTTTCTAATATTGGCAAACATAACAATGAACAACCACCAGAACCGCCGACGCTCACTTGTAACGAAAACAATGTACTCATAAGTACAATTCAAGGTAACACCGATGAGAGCCCATTATTAGGAGAATATGTTGAGATACAGGGTGTTGTTACAACAGCACTGCAAGGGGACGACCAACTCAAAGGTTTTTTCATACAAGAAGAAACCACTCAGTATGATAATGATCCTCTCACTTCAGAAGGAATATTTGTAGCCTATACTGGCTCCACTGTGACTGCTGGAGATGTAATCAAACTTTCAGGGAAAGTGCACGAAGAATACGGACAAACTCAAATTAATTCTGTCAATGGTATTGCCAATTGTGGCACAGCACCGGTATCTTCAACGGATATCACCATGCCAGTACTTCCAAGCCTAGAAGCATACGAAGGTATGTTGGTTAATGTGACCAATGAACTCATTGTAAATGATACATATGGTTTAAAACGTTATGGTGAAGTGAAGCTCGCCAGTGAGCGACTGTATCAAGCAACTCAACTCGCCCTACCCGGTGAGCCAGCTAATGCATTAGAAGTACAAAATAAGCAAAAAGAGCTGACCCTCGATGATGGTATTTCAACTCAAAACCCAGAAGTGATCCCCTATCCAACTCCAGAGCTTGATGCTTACAATACTATGAGGCTAGGAGATAAAGTCAACAATATTCAAGGCGTATTAGGCTTTGGGTACGGGCAGTATCGTATTCACCCAGTACAGCAACCGAACTTTATACAACAGAATCTCCGTACTGAAGCTCCTCATGTAGCCGAGCGGGGAGATTTGCGTATTGCCAGTTTTAACGTCTTAAATTACTTTAACGGTGACGGCCAAGGTGGCGGATTTCCAACGCCCAGAGGGGCCGACACTCAAGAAGAATTTGACCGTCAAAAAGCCAAAATAATCACTGCTATGCTTGATCTAGATGCCGATATCATCGGTATTTTAGAAATGGAGAACGATGGTTTTGATGAACTCAGTGCACTGGCCGATTTAACCTCTTCATTAAATGCACAAGATAGCACCAATCAATATGCTTATGTCAATTTGAACACCGCACAAGTCGGTGGCGATGCCATTATGTCGGCACTCATATACCGAAGTAATAAAGTCAAAGAAATAGGTAATCCGTCATTTACTGAAGCCGAACCATTTGATTACGGGAACCGTCCACCTGTCATGCAAACTTTTGAGTCGCTGGCCAGTCAAGAAGCGTTCAATGTGGTTATTACACATTTAAGATCCAAAGGGAGCTGTAGCCGTGCTGAAGGGTTAGATCAAGACCAAAATGATGGGCAAGGTTGCTGGAACCTTACTCGTATCAATGCAGTAAAAGCACTCTCAGCGTGGGTTTCAACTGAACCAACGGGCATATCTGATCCTGATACATTGATCTTAGGTGATATTAATGCCTATGCCCAAGAAGATCCTATTCGTACCTTCACTGAGCAAGGATATACCAATATCAAACAACAGTTAAATGGCAATACAGCTGACTATTCATATGTATATAAAGGACGTATTGGAAGCCTTGACCATGCCTTTGCCAGTACAGAGCTTATGAATAAAGTCATAGCCGTATCTGATTGGCATATTAATGCAGATGAACCAGCTGCACTTGACTATAACACTGAGTATAAATCTGATAAGCACAAGGCAAGTTTGTATTCAGAGCATGCTTATCGCTCTTCAGATCACGATCCCATTGTGATTGAGCTTGATACGACGCCTGCCCAAGATATCATTGAAGGAGAATTTACAGATATCAATGGCTGGTTATGGTGGCAACGTTTTTCTATTGAACTTCCTGAAGGGTATAATACTTTAGAAGTGAATATTGAGGGACAAGGTGAAGCCGACTTGTATGTTCGACATAATAAAAAGCCTTATTTTCTCAGCTTTGATTGTCGTCCATATCTTTGGGGCAGCAATGAACAATGTACCTTAACCAATGCCCAAAGCGGTACGTGGCACTTTGGTATTCGCGGCATATTCCCCTATCAAAATGTCACACTAAAATATAAAGCAACGAAATAATATCAGTTGTATTAGGGGCTGTGTTAAATAATCGCTATAAGATATCCACACTGCAATAAAAAAAGCTGGGTTACTTAAACCCAGCTTCTACTGTTATCTGATAAAAGGTGACACCCTACAGCACTAAAACCTCATCAACTTTAACACCAGTCATCTACTCACTTATTTTACATAAATACGCAGCTGGTCTTGCTCTGCACCACTGTATCGCGTGTCTAAATAAGGCCAAATATCAAATTTAGTGCTGTGCTGGTATAACGATGCACCAACAGTAAGGTAAGCATCGGCTCTAGAGGTATGTTTAGTACTCAATGAAATGTAAGAATAGTCAAGCCCTGTACTGCTGCAACCACTTACTTCATCATGCCATAAATATGCAGTATCGTAAGGCACCACGGGATAACTTAAACTAGAAACATCACTAATTTTTACGCACAAGCTACGCTGCAGTTTTTTCTTATTAATGAAAGCAACCTTGTTATTCTCATCAATGGTCATAATACCTACTTGCATTGACGTCAAAATACTCTGCCATTTATCATCTGTAAACACACCTAACTCAGTCGGTTCCACTAAGTGTTTGGTCACGAGAGTGTCTTGTGCATCCTTATGATTGGCGACCAGTGTCCAGCCTCCATCAAGGTTAGTCATATCACAATAAGCATTAAATCCATTATCTTTATGTAAGCCTGAGGGTTCTACATAATATATACCATCTGACGCATTAGGTGTTTGTGCATAGATTGATGCACAAGTAATGGCATTTGGATCTAGCGGTGTTGGCTCACTTAAATCAATGTGACCTTGCACAAATTTACCATAATATTCCAACTCACCAATCACGATAGCATTATGACCATAATTAGATTTAACAACCAACCTAACGTATCGGCCAAACGCGGGTTCATCCAAAGTAACGACACTTTGATTGACATTTTGTAAGGTAAAGCTTTCGTGATCCTCAAACGTTATATTGTCATTTGAAACTTGAAGTGTTACTTCCTGAGGCGCCATACCTCCTTTTCGTGCACCTTCATAAACAAATAATTTGAAGCCAGAAATGTAAGCAACTTGCGTAAAAGCAACTTGCAACCATTGAGGAGTATTCTTTTGATAACCAAGCCAAGCACCATTGCTTACTTTTCCTAAAGAATCAACATTCACCTTAGTGGCACTGTCATAGCCATCAAATGCACTGGCAGGTACATATCCCGGGTAGAACGTACTTGCACTATAGTGGCTGTCATTGAGTCCATTCGTCTTGTTCAGTGCTATATTTTTATTTGTACCTGTTTCTTCCGCAGGGATAAACGTAAGCCCAGGGTACAAGTTTTCATTTCTAAAACTAAAAGTATCTCCACCGTATGCCGTGTTGCTGGTCGCAAATATCTTACCTTCAAAATCTAAAATACTGACCGATTCATTCACATGTGTCACTTCGCTGTCAGCGGTACGCTCTTCGTGAATAAATAATCGACTGTCGTTAATCCTTGTGCCACTGTGATTTAACAACTCAGTTTTTACAATCAGTGACTCTCCATTAGGCATAGTTACATTACTTGATGGTGAATAAACGGCTAAGTAATTAACAGATTCCGCAGTAAAGTTAGTACTAACATTCTCTGCATAATCTAATGTAATTTTATAACTCTGCCTGGTTAAATCTGACGTCCTGACATTAAATGCATGGGCTGAGTTATTGCTCGTGGCACTCAAAAATAGCTTTGGAACTTGAGGGAACTCTTCTTGAAACACCAGTAGCTTATTCTTATTTGTTAAATTCAGCGTCCCCGCTTCCAGTATTGTGCCATCACCTAATGTATAGCGCCCTTGGCCTATAACTAAATAAGGTACTGTCTCTGTATCATGATGTTCATTTGCCGTACTCCATTCTCTAAACTTTACAGAGAAATTATGACTGGATGTTTTCTGAACACTTATGACTCCCGCTTCTTTGTCTCTATAAGAAGGCGCCCCCATAATAAGGATTGGCTCACTAATTTCGTTAATCGCAAGCTGATATGCTTGATCTGTTACTTCAATCGTGCCTACTGAGTATTCCATACCAGTACAAGTGCCAGCAAACATAGCACCAAGTAACATACATTTCTTTAACATATTTATCCTTATTAACATTCGTCTTATTGTGTACTAAAACTCTAAAAGCACTCAAACATAGCGTTTACATTGACATCAAACGCTAATTTCACCTTGCAAATAATCGATGGCTTGACCTGACAGTACCACTTTTTCTCCTTTCACATTGCACTCAACAACACCTGTTCTTGCAGAAAGCTGCTTACCAACAAGCTCTGTCTTGTTGAAGAATTCAGCCCAAAAAGGTGCTAATTCACAGTGTGCGGAGCCTGTTACAGGATCTTCGTTTACACGTAGTTTAGGAAAAAAGCAGCGACTCACAAAATCCACATGGTCTCCTTTAGCTGTGACGACAACACCTCGTTTGTCAAGCTGCTGCCATGCGCTAAAATCTGGGTTCAACGCGTTCACCGCTGCTTCATTCTCGAGTACAACCACATAGTCAAACCCAGATCTTACTTGGCAAGGTGTCATATTACCTAGCCCTTTTAACAAAACGTCAGGTGCATCAATTGGGTGGACCATAGTCGCAGGGAACTCCATTGAATACCCACCCGTTGCCTTGCTAACGTGAAGTGGACCACTGCGCGTTAAAAAGCAAATCTGCTCACGGTCATATCCCAAATGTGTAAACAATACATGTGCAGTGGCCAATGTAGCATGACCACACAGATCAACTTCTTCCATGGGTGTAAACCAGCGCAACTGATAACTATCCCCTTGGGCAACGAAAAAAGCCGTTTCAGATAGGTTATTTTCTTCCGCTATTTTTTGTAATAGCACATCATCTAGCCAATCTGTCAACGGTATAACAGCGGCAGGGTTACCTTCAAAAGCTTGAGTCGCAAATGCATCAACTTGATAAAGTGATAGTTTCATATTTAGTCCTTAGCATTTAATACCTAATTGGTTTTATTAAAAGAAAAGTGAGTCGGCGGCCCAACTATGTATTAATTACCCTTATTTGATGCAGTAAACCAGCATGTTAGCTGCATATTTAAGGTATAACGAAACACACTGCTTTAGTGCACGTTTTATCAACAAAGAAGCCATCTGTATTGAGTGTTTCCTTCTGTAATTAACTTCATCATCAATCGATGACTAGGATAATAAAAGCAATGTGACTGCTCATTATTCTCACTACTTCTACACATACCGAAAAACATAATACCTTGATTTAAAATCAAAATATATATTTCATTAGAAAACAATAGCCTAAGCAAGAATATAAAAATGTAACCTGCTGTAATTACTTTTTCGCTAAGTATGAACTAAAGTTTATATGCTCAAAAATTTGTAAACAAAAGGTAAAGTTACAAATCTAAAAAATAGAAACACTGGACAAAAATTAACAACAAGGAGCTATCTACATCAATGTGTTATCTCCTCTCATCCATATAAGGAACTATCATGACCCATTATAAATTTGGTAACGAGATAAAGTCTAAAACGATCCCGAAATCGGTAAAGGTGGCGGTTGTTGGTGCTGGTATGTCAGGTCTATATAGCGCGTGGCGGTTAGAAAAAGAACATAAAACACAAGACTTCGCGATATTCGAACGCTCAGATAGAACAGGGGGTCGCTTAGACTCCGATCTCATTAACTTTAAAAACCAACATACAGGAGAAGGTCAACCTGAGTTCATTACCGTCAAAGAAGAGCAAGGCGGCATGCGCTTCTTATTCGAGGGAATGGATGATTTAATGGCACTCTTTTTGTCGTTGGATCTACAGGATCAAATAGTTCCTTTTCCTATGAACAGTGATGGAAACAACCGTCTATATTTTCGTGGCGAGAGCTTCTCTGTTACAGATGCACAGCAAGATAATTATGCTATTTGGTCCGAGTTGTACAATTTGGCGCCATCTGAACAAGGCGTTAATCCGAAAGACATCATCAATGTAGTATTTAACCGAATTTTACAAGCTAATCCACATTTTGATGCGCGCCCTGAAGTACGCGGTCCTGAATTTTGGCAGGCATTTCGCTTAGATTGTCAGTGGCAAGATAAAGGTCTGAATGAATGGACTTTATGGGACTTATTCTCAGATATGGGTTACAGCCAAGAATGTATCACCATGCTATATCGCGTATTGGGCTTCAACGGCACTTTTTTATCGAAAATGAATGCTGGTGTCGCTTATCAATTGTTAGAAGATTTTCCTGCAGATGTACAATTTAGAACTTTTAAGGATGGCTTTAGTACATTACCTAACGCACTTGTTGATCAGATTGGTACTGAGCGCATTCACTTACAGACCAGTATTGAAGAAATTGATCACGACGAGGCATCTGGAAAATATATATTGCACTATATCCACATAGATGAACAAGGTGGCGAACACCGCAGCCAAGTCCATGCTGAAAAAGTTATTCTAGGATTACCACGCTTAGCGTTAGAACGCTTGTTTGTAAAATCAAATGCATTTAATCGATTGCCTAAAGAGCACAGTGAAAAACTCTGGAATACACTGCAAACCGCGTCCAATCAGCCATTGCTAAAAATTAACCTATATTATGATAATGCTTGGTGGGGTCGAGGGATAACAGGCCGTCCAGCGGTTGAGTTTGGACCCAACTTTGCCGACTTACCCACGGGATCTGTTTATCCATTTTATGCCGTAAACGATGAGCTTGCAGCGGCACTTATGTATGAAGAAAGAGATACCGACCCCAGTAAAAGTGTGCAACATCAACTTGATGCTATCAATAGTCAAAAATACGAACGCCCCGCCGCACTCACCATTTACTGTGATTATTTAAACATTAACTTTTGGAGTGCATTACAAAACAAAGGCGAACTTTATCATAACCCGAAACAAGAACAATCGGTAGAGAATGTCCCCAGTGACATGTATCCCGCTTCAGTTGCCGTGGTGCAACAGGCAACTAAGTTCTTCAAAGAAATCTTCAATACCCACTATGTGCCAGAGCCTATATTAACCAGTGCACGAATTTGGGAAGGCAGCGTAAATTTTGATCTTCCTGTAAGCCAACAATTTGGCTACGGTGTACACCAATGGGCCGTAGGCGCAAACGACAGACAAGTCATGGAAGATTTAATTGAGCCTCTTCCTAACTTATTCACCTGCGGTGAAGCATTTTCTGATTATCAAGGTTGGGTTGAAGGTGCACTGCGTTCAACAGATCTGGTACTTGAACGTGGATTTGGACTGGCGCCTTTAAGTGAAGTATATGAAAGCACAACACATGTTTCTCCTTCAACCGCAATTAAAGCTGTATATGAAGAAAATTCAGCAAAACTGATCAACCAATACATTGATGGTCAATTTTCAACAAGTGATGCGCCAATTGATAAACACCTCGACGAACACACGGTAATAGGGGTGAATTTAACCTATTTTGACAAACCATAACTTCCCTCGATAACAGGCGGTATTTTTGCCGCCTTTTTTGATCCAATTCAAGGAGCTGCAATGAATAACGTTATCAATGAATATTGTGTTGCTGATTATTTAAAAGATCGCCTCGAAGAAATTGGTGTTGAACAAATGTTTGGCGTAGCAGGTAATTATACAGCCGCTTTGCTCGATACTATTTTAGCCGATAAAGAAACGCCAATTACTATTTCCGGTAATGCTAATGAGATTTGTGCAGGATTTGCTGCTGATGCGTATGCGAGACTAAAAGGTGTCAGTGCGTTGTATGTTACCTATAGCGTTGGTGCTTTTAGCTTACTAAACACCATCGCTGGCTCATTTGTTGAACAAGTCCCGGTCATACTTATTAATGGCGCACCAACCAATAAAGAAGATCAAATATCAAAACAAACTGGTTTACTTTATTCACATACAACCGGGTATCAATTTGTTGATATTCATATGTTTAAGCCTATTACGGTAGCCGCTGAGCGTATAACTAACGCACAGCAAGCCCCTTTTCAAATAGACTCTGCAATTACCGCTATGCTCACTCAAAAGCGACCTATCTATTTTGAAGTCGCTGAAGATGTGTGGCGAACCCCCTGCGTAAAACCAACAGGAAAACTCAGCAGTGGTGTGAATGCCACAATAACCATCAGTGAAGCGGCTAATGCAGCAAAAGCAACCATTAATATGATGTTAAAGCGGCCAAAAAGTATTTTTTGGGCTGGCGTAGAGCTACAACGTTATGGGCTACAAGATAAGTTTTTGGCTTTGTTAGATGTGATCAACACCAGCAATACACTGCCGGCAAACCATATTCATTTCGTGACGTCTGCAATGAGTAAGTCTGTCATTGCTGAAACTCATCCTTGGTTTGAAGGCTGTGTCACACTTAAAAATGAAGAAATTGATACACTGGTTGGTGATGAAGGCGCACTCATTGGTATTGGCGCTTGGACCACCGGAAAAGATACAGGTAATGAAGACATACGCAGCGACAAAACGGTTTTGGCAGCCCATGACGGTGTACATGTTGGTGCTGAGTTTTATCCATCAGTACAGCTTAGCGACTATTTAGATCAACTTATTGTCGCTTTTTCTGAACTCGAAATACAAAAAAACGCTCCATTTTCGGGCCTACGACTAAAACAACAGCCTCCCCTCTTAGCCACCCAGTACCATGCTCAAAACACACTCGGGTATGACAATTTTTACCATACTTTAGGCCAATGGCTTTGCACAGATGATATCATGGTGGTCGATGCTGGCTTTCCACTTATCGGTGCCCAAAGTGTAAAAATTCCAAGTCAAAATGGGTTTGTAGCGCAGGCTTCTTGGCTATCTATTGGCTACTCGGTGCCAGCTGGCACCGGGGTTAAATGCGCTTATCCAGACAAACGCGCCATTGTAGTCGTGGGCGATGGCGCATTTCACGAAACGTGTCAGGCCGTTGCAGATCAACATGCCTACGGACAAAATACGGTGGTATTTGTTATTGCCAATGGCATTTATGGTATTGAGCAATACCTAGTTAATCCAAATCCTTTTAGAACACCGCCAGTCGATTATAAAGACCCACTCTTAGATGAAGTGTACCCTTATAATGAGCTGCCAAGTTGGAATATCGCCAATTTAACCGATGCTTTTGGTGGACAAGGCCGTAAAGTCAGTCAATTAGGAGAATTACTCAATGTTATGGAGGAAATTCGTGCTAATCCAGATACCAATTTCTTGGTAGAGGTGGTGATCCCAAAAGACAATGTGCCGAAATCCATTGCCATGGAAGCAGATACAGCTGTGGGTGAGGATGAAATAGATAATCCAAACTGGCCGCCATCTGGTAAATTTTAACCACACTAAATAATGAACAGCCCAATTTAACCCATCCTTAATGATGATTGGTTTAGCACTGATCATCATTATCCGGTTAGTTAATATTCAAGCTTCCCAGTTCACCCTATTTTTATGAATTTCGCCGTACTTTCTCACCTATTAGGCTCATAACACGTTATATTCTAGATATTGTACCTGTTAGGAATATCTATGACTTTTCATAAAAAAACGATCGCACTTGGCATTGCTGCATGCATCAGCACATCACTATGCAGCCTGCCAGCTTATGCATCTGACAAACAAACCACAAAAGCTGAAAATAAGAAGCAGCAAACGATTGCTGACCTCACTAAAAACCATACTAAGCACGAAGGTCTTTTTACCTTATTTCAAAGTAATAAATCAGGCGCCGTTTTACTACAGTTAAACGAATCACAACTGAACAGCGAGTTTATACACTTTGCCCAAATACTAGATGGTTCTGGTGACTTTGGGTTCAGAGGAAACTACCACGGCGGCACTGTTTATACATTCAATCGCGTCTTTAATCGCATTGAAATTCGCGCTGAAAATCAACATTTTTATTTTGATCCTAACAACGCAGTTAGCGGTGCCAAAGATGCAAATATTAACCGCCCAATTGTTGCCAGCGTAAAGATTAAAGCACACGATGAAAAAAGCGGCGATATCCTCATTGATGCCAAAAGTATTTTTTTGACAGAAGCCCTTAAGCAAATAAAACCATCTAAAAACCCCAAGCAGAAACCGGGAAAACGCCGGACACTTGGTAAGTTAAGCAAAGATAAAACAAAATATTTAGCACTGCATAACTACCCTAAAAATACCGATTTAAGCATTGAATATGTTTATGATAACGGTGCCCCAGTAAGACCGACGGTTACCAGACCAACTAGCGCGGATTTTGCCTTTACTGACGATCGAAGTATTAATATTCATGTGCGCCACAGCCTAGTCCCTATGCCGGAAAATAGTTTCAAGGCCCGTTTTGATGACCCCCGTATTGGTTATTTTGGTCAAACAAAATATGATATGACATCACTTCAAGACCCGACCCCATATCGTGATGTCATTAATCGCTGGCACTTAGAGAAAAAAGATCCAAACGCCGCAGTATCTGAACCGATAGAGCCCATTGTTTGGTGGATTGAGAACACCACACCACTAGAATACCGAGACACAATCAAACAGGCAGCATTAGCGTGGAACCCTGCATTTGAAAAAGCGGGATTTAAAAACGCCATCGTAGTGAAGGTACAGCCTGATGATGCTAAATGGGATGCAGGAGATTTACGTTACAATGTAATGCGTTGGACATCGTCTCCAAAAGTGCGCTTTTCAGGCTATGGTCCTAGTTTTGCAAACCCAAAAACAGGCCAGATCCTAGGGTCAGATATTATGCTTGAGCTATCAAGCTTTAGACGCCGTTTAGATACACTTGATTTATTCAGTGGCACACAAGCAACAACATCTAACGACCATCATGACCACTCAGCATTGTTCGAATCAGCACAATTTGGACAAGCAGCCTTAAATGCCTCTTCAGCGAGCAGTGCTGATAAAGCACGCTTTATCAGCGAGTACTTACATTATTTGGTGCTACATGAAGTGGGTCATACGCTTGGGTTAAACCACAATATGCGTTCAAGCCAATTGCATTCAAAAGACAAAGTGCAATCAATTATGCCAAGTGACAACCTTCCTCTGACTGGGTCTGTCATGGAATATCCGGCGATTAACTTTGCCCCGCATGGAAAGAAGCAAGGGTTGTACTACACCACTATGACTGGCCCATATGATAACTGGGCCATTGAATATGGTTACTCTAGTGCACTAGACAATGCGCACGCAGAGCAACAACGCTTAAATAAAATCTTAGCGCGCTCAACTGAACTGGGTAATGCGTTTGGCAACGATGCGGATGATATGCGTGCACCAGGCAAAGCCATCGACCCACGCGTTAATATTTATGACTTATCAAATGACGCAATCGGCTACGCCACCGATCGTTTAGAAACAGTAAATATACTGGTCTCCGATTTATTAAATCGCTCTATTGTTGAAGGTGAATCTTATCAAGGCTTAGTGACCGACTACGCGCTACTAAACCGTGAATATCACAACAATGTAGGTGTAATTTCTCGCTATATTGGCGGCGTATACGTAGAGCGTGATTTTGCGGGTCAAAAAAATGCAAAGACCCCATTCACACCCGTGCCTGAAAAAGAACAACGACGTGCTATGCAAGCATTAAGTAATTTTGTGTTCGCACCAAATGCATTCTCTGTCGATCAAGCGCTGGCACAACACCTGCAAACTCAACGCCGTTTCTTCTTTAACTACTCAAAAACAGAAGATCCAAAGTTTCATGATATGGCATTACGCACACAAAAATCGGTGCTCAATCATGTGCTTCACCCTGTTGTGTTAAAACGTATTGTAGATACCGAACTGTATGGTAACGAATTTAAATTAGATGAAGTATTTGCTGAATTGACGAATGCGATTTTCAAAGTCGATGCAAGAAAAGACGTTAATAGCTTTAGACGCAATCTACAACGTGAATATGTAAATCGTTTAATAAAAATTGCCAATAACGACAAGCAAGGTGCAAGCCAGCAAAGCATTCAAGCACTGGCCCGTTACAACCTGAAAGAAATTAAAGATATGATCAAGCGCCGTAAAGGTGACACGGTCAGCGCTGCGCATAAGGAACAACTGATTTATTTGATTTCTAAAACACTCAACCCAAATGGGAAAGCATAATTATGATGCAATAAGTCATAATTCCTCCGCTTACAAATGAGCTGTATACTTAAAAAAAACGGTGCTAAATTAGCACCGTTTTTTATCTAACTTTCCAGTGTTTTTAAGTGGTTCTGATACCACGATAGATACGTTCAACTTACCATTAATCATACGCATTCTGAACAAGCTCATACACCAAATAAATTTCAAGCATCAACTTAGCGTGCACCACCAATAAACAAGTGTGAATAGCGCATTAAGATTGGTAATATTCATGCGAGAAAAACAGCTTTAAATCACGGTAAAGGGGGGTGAAAAAATAGACTAGAGAGGTCCATTCTTCAGCATTACCAATTAACCCAGTGCGTGACAATCTACCGAGTAATGCACCCACTACATCCCTTTTTACATTGAGTTCTCGTACACAATGATCGAGTGCGTCTGAGTATTGCTCATGCGGGTTTGGTAAACTGTCATCATCAGCCACTCGCTCTGGTTCTTTAACGTGTAAGTCGTCAGTGTAAGGTAAGCCCCCTT
The DNA here is from genome assembly GCF_018100875.1 of Pseudoalteromonas sp. MMG012. Lineage (NCBI taxonomy): Bacteria > Pseudomonadati > Pseudomonadota > Gammaproteobacteria > Alteromonadales > Pseudoalteromonadaceae > Pseudoalteromonas > Pseudoalteromonas sp. MMG012. The sequence continues at coordinate 28,741 of NZ_JAGJEF010000014.1, read as the reverse complement.
CCGACAAATAGTGTAAAATCATGATCTCGCGATAAGATAGCTCAGAAAAAATCGCCAATATTTCTTGATAAAAATCAGGTTGGCGCTCAATAATTCCTTGGGTTTCACTGACAATAAATAAGTTTTTTAGCGCATTCACTTTGGCTTCAACAGATGCGCGCTCCACAGCTTCAATCGTACGAATTATACACGCCAAGTAACTCGGGCTTTTTAATTTTGCTTGTTCAATAGACAGCATGTTGCTCTCTAACATCGACAGGATCTGCTCTTGCTGGCGTTGCTCAGAGCGCTTTTTTAACGCCGAAAAAACTTTACCAGCGACTTTTGCTTCGGGGGCGATTAACCCAGTCATATTAATTCCTTTTTTATTATATATTGTGGCTCTGCTCGTTAACTTTAGCACCTTAAATATAACTTACCTGCAAGTCATCAATATTGAATTACTCAATTGCCATTATATCCAAAAACACGGCTACCCAATACATCTTTCCAATGCCTTCTCGTGTGCGAATATAATCCGCAGTCATTTGCGTATCTGCGATTTCTAATATACTAAATTGAAAGTGATGAGCATAATCAGGCCCATGAACCTCCAATACCTCAATTAAACGTTCATTGTATCCATGACCATGCTTTGAGTAGTCACACCAACGCTGCCAAATACCTTCGCAACCCGTTGCACTTCCAACATAATGCTTACCACTTGCTAGGTCGGTAATTAAATACACCCCAGACACACTTTCTAATGCCGTTTTCCAACTTTGTACTTGTTGCTTCACAATAATATCTAGATGCGCTTTTGACAGCTTTGTAAATTGATACCCTTTGAAATGCTCAACCGCCAATCTCTCTGGCATTAATGTATGCACCGTCATATCGTCGCACCAATTCTCTGCCAATAGGTAAGATTGCCTGCCTGTACGCTGAAACGCGACTTTTAACCGGCCTGCATAATCACTTGTGCCTTTTAATTTTTCTGTCGTATACACATAATGATCATCCGCCCAACGGTTGGCAATAACACGGTAGACACCAACAAATAGCCAGGTATTTGATTCGGGCAGTTGTATTAATGCCACAATATAATGGCGATTAAAGTTTTGCTTATTTTGCACCGCTTGCCATGCGTCAAACCTATCAGCAAAATACATATCTAACGGATTCTCATCACCATTATTAACAGCAAGGTGTATTTTGGTATTTTTAGCGATTAAGTCTTTATCTAGCGCATTTAAAAATGTAAATAATTCCATATACTCTCTTAATTAAATAGAGTGAATGACCCCTTATTTATTCACCCACTCAAGATGGTTTCGTAGAAATGTATTCATTCCAGTTTCGCGAATTTTTTCAATCCAGCTTTGCGCTTTATTAATGCCTACCTCAAAATGCTCTACCGCCGATTTTTGCAAAACGCGATGCTCATTTTGAATTGTGGTTGGCATTAGCGCTGCATCATCAGTATTAACACACACTGGAACAGCGCCTTTTCGTAAACCAAATCGGTTGAATTTGCTCCCAGTATTTAACCATGCTTGCTCTGGTGGATCCCACCTGAAAATAGGATGTTCATGGTAGTGCTCAAATCGACCGATATATATATTTGATGTTGGGCACGCCTCTATCATTATTTCTTGTGCTGCATATTTTTCCATTTGAAGATCTTGAATAGCTTCAAATAATTCTAATTCTGCGGCCGATATAGAGTCATAGAATCGCCCTTCATCAACGCGATAAGGCTCTCCACTTTGTTTGGCTAAACAATCAATAATGACAGGGGTCTTTCTTAATTGATAGTATGCATCCTGTCTCACATGAGCCAGAATATACTTTCTCCATAACGTCATTTCTTTTTCAGACAGAGAACCAGTCTGCTTAGGGTTAAAATCCACAACCCAATGCTGATAACCTGGGTTTAAAGCATGCACCTCTGGAATGGCATGATGCTCTGTACTTAATTTCAATGTCTCAGGACAATTGCGTCTCAATTTCCATGCCTCATAAAGAGTACGAGTGGTATAAACATCCTCTTCATGTAGTTTGCCAGACCAATAGTTAATTTTTTCTTGTAATAAATGTAACACCCCAGTAAAACGCGGGGCTTTTTGAACCACTTCCAATGCTTTTTGATATCCCCATACCAAATTATCTACATGATCTCCCAAAGTCACATAGGCCACCCGCTGCCTATTTGCCCAAAGTGTAGGTATAACGCCCAAAGCCAGTGCATGGCCCAGCCTATCACCCGCTTTAAAATCACAAAAGTAAACAGCTTCATCAACGGCTCTTAACCCAGATAATAAATGGCTAAAATCTTCCCCTGCATGCACCGTTAAAAATGGTCGTTGAAAGCGTTTACTGAAAATATCAACCGTTGGATGTTTTGCACTTCGAATAACTCGCAGTGCAGGAGCAAATACTTCTATGGGCAAGTCATTTTCATTGCCTGCTACGTCATATCCGCGAATAGCTTTGCGTAAATCAATACTTTGCGGTGCTTTTAAAAGCCGATTTGCATCAAATGTTTGAACATCTTGATCCGAAAAAGTGACCGAGCCCTTAAACCGCTGCAATGCGCCCACTTGTTGTTTTATCTGAGCCCGAAGCGACTTATGATAACGATCGTCACGCTTGATACCATGGTGCTTTAAACTACGAGAAAAGTGCACCACAAAATGGATATTTTCAGCTAAAGCGTGTTTATAGGCTGACGACAAAGCTAAGTGAAGTATCTTGGAGTCTAACTTTGCTTGTTTATCTAATAGCAAATTAGGCGCAATACGAAACTCCCGAAAAGTGCTTTGCTCAATATCCGCAGATAAACTATCAAACATGTGAGTCATTTGATTAGGCCGATTTCGCTGTTTTCTAGCACTAAAATTAGATGTTTCCACAAACTGACTCAGCCCCGTCCCCCATACGACCATATAATTACGCAGGACATTCGCTACTCGCACAAATTGTGCCGCCATGTTGGGCGCTGACGTATTAAGCACCCCTAGGCAAAACAACAACCAACGTCTATCAGAACGAATTGGCCGCTTATGTGCGCTCATAAACGCTTTTTGTGCCAAATTAGATGCGCCTTGAGTACGTAAGTAATATAAACCCAACTGAGTAGACGGCTCAAATTGGGTCACGGAGGTATCAATTGGCGTATCACTTGCTTCACTTGTAAAAGCACGCTCAATTAACTGACCACCTAACACATCGCACCAGCGTGGTAAGCTATCCTTTGCATAGTGGCCGCTCTCAAATAAGGTATATTCAGGTCGTGTAGGCCAACCGGTATTTGGCAGCGACTCACCATATAGCGCAAAGCTCAGTAATGACGGCCCTATGTGACCATGCCCACCTAAATGCACATGATTGTCAGCATATGGCTTTTGTAGTTCTTCATTGGTAAATGCATGAGGGCATTGCCGTGAAATCACGCACTCTATAATATCGTGACCACCAATCTGATAGTCTTGTGCTATATCCGTGTAAGCTTGCGCAATAATCCAACTGCCATCAACTAGTGACAACAGCTCTAACCAATGTTCTAGCTTATGTGGCTTTACATCAAAATGATCTCCCTGCCACTCTAAAAAGGTATTGGCTAAGCGAGATAATACCGACTGAATGGTTACTCCAGCTTTATCATAACCAAATGCAAGTAGCTGATTTACAATATCTTCTTTACGTAAGTTACGCTGAATATAGGGCTGATAATTTGCAATGTAACGCGTCAAATTGCTGAAAAATACATGCCCCAATACACCCTTTTTATGCAATTGTTCAATCGCGCTATCAGAGGATAAAAAGGCAATGTCACACAGCTGAACATCGTTAATTAAAATCATGATCGATGCTTCTCAACCACATCTTTTATCACCACTAATACATTATTAATGAAATCTCCATTAATTTTTTCAAGTGTATTAAAACCAAAGAATGATCTCCCTGTTATATTTGCGTACAACTTATCTAATGCTGGCGTGTATTTAATATGCTTTCTTATGACTGTCAAGTTTGGCCAACATTGAGCTAAATCATGTAGGCTATTGTCCACAATATAATCTGCAATCCCTGCAATAACACTAGGTGGTTGCTTTGAGGTAATGCTTTCTCCCCTAAGCCTCTCCAGTCGCTTCTTGCTTGCTTCATACTCTACATTTCTAGGATCATTAATACGGGGTTTCACTACAAGCTCAGACAATTTTTCTTTTTGGATTTCCCCCAGCTTCACTCTTCGTGGAATAACCGAGTCATTCATCTCATCTGCTCTTATTAAAGTAAACAGCGGGTGATCCTTTAAACTATTGATAAATAATCGCTTGACGCTATCTTCATCCGCTTCCTGTGCTTCTAATAGGGCGGTATTTCGACCGAGCGTTCGGTCATATTTTCTAAACTCTTTAGGATCTCTAATCGTTTGCTGTCGTGGTGTAATTGCAACACTGGCGTGCACGGCTGTACTTTCTATCATTGCGGTACGAGCTGCATTAACGAGCATATACTCAAAGCGTTTTATATGATCGGTCAAATACTCGTTCTCGTAACTGCTCCCTTTAATGAAATTATTAAATCTAAACGAATGAAATGCGGTAAACGTCTTATTAAACATATAAGCAAAGATGGGAATGAGTTTTTCACCGCTTATACCCTCAAACAAGGCTTGGTGTTTATTACGCCAGTTTAAAATTTCAACTTCAAGCACATCACAAATGGCATCTTTTCCAATCGCACCCGAATCATCCATATTACGAACAAGCGTAAACTCATCTTTATCCTCAATTCTTTCATCTTCAAGAGCTTTTGTCGGTGACATATTAAAGATGCTATAAAAAGGCCTGCGATTTAAAATGCCTCTTACGTTATCTGCCACCTTTAACCCACTGTCAGGCATTAAAAATGAATACACCAAAACCTCAAACGCTCTGCTTAAGCAAACAAACCGATAATTATTTACTAACGTTGAGTACGCATCTTCTTGGGTATATAAGGTCACCAAGAGTCCATCCAAACTACAGCTAGCAACTCTTGTTTGCTCTTGCTCTTTTTTAGCAACTGAGCCATCGACACCTTTGGTTGGCTGCAAAGTCGCTACTACATCAGCTGTAGTAGAAATTTGCAGCTGTTTAGACACCATACTTTTGGGGTGATAGAACTCCAGCGGCGGCATACTCATAAGTGCTCTATCGGTATAGGTAAATGCCGCCTTCAATAACGCTACATTATCTTTTTTCCAGCCATCAACGCCCTTATCACCTTTTAGCTCTGCTGCTTCTTGATTACTTTCAATACCCAATGCATGCATTTGAGAACGTAAGAACCGCTTGTCCGCCCACTGAATATGATCTTGTTTAATCTGCTTCTTTGGATTAAAACTCGGTAAGTCCAATATATTAAATAAGTCATTTTCAGAGCCATTCTTAAAGGTTAAATAAGAGTTTGCATTGGTATACGCTAGGCCTTCTTGTTTTTGCTCAGCCCAGTTGATGTAGTTTTTCCACAGTTTATAGCTTAGCGATTTATCCGTCTTTGCCAGCACTAACTCATTAGGTGGAATAGCACGCGCCAGTTGTGTAAATTCACGGGCAAATTCAGGTTTGGGCCAATGATGTAAAACTTCTTCGTTTAAACAAAGCGGGTAAAATTCAGCGTAAATACTTTTAACATAATCACGATACTCATAATACTGACTTTGTTTATCTCGCATACTTTTATCTGGTGCACTACTATCTGGTGCGGCTTTAAAGCGCAGTGTCGGATAAATATAGTGTATCGGTAGTAGCGTGATCCGCATTTGGCTCGGAAACACTTTGGTCAAATAGGCCTTGGTTAAATCACCAGCGAGTTCTTTCCCTTTTTCTACTTGTAACCCATCTTGAGTATCTTTCCTGTACGCTTTTTCATCAAAGTGAATACCCACCATTTGTTCATAGAGACTGTAATCACCGCTCACAATGGGTATGATATATGGGCAGCCTAATAAACGTCTAACCTCATCAACCACTTCATAAGCCCGACCCAGTGCCATATCAACATCATCAATGGGTAACGCTAAAGCATTACAACCCAATATATGTAAAGCACTTTCTACATAACTGTGAAAATGCTTTTCAACACTGATCCCCGATTTATATTGCAAGATTTTATCTATGCCTGTACAGCCGTCAAATTCTTCCTTTTTTCCTAATGAATCAGCCAGTTTCTGTAATGCCTTGTAAAAGCCACTTTTAGTTGCTTCATCGATTTCACGTATTGGTGAATGGCTCGTTTCACCAGTAAGACACGACTCTACGTCACTGTAAATTTGCGCTATGATCACATTGGCAAAGTTATCTTGGTCAATCAGCATCGTGGGATCTATTGCGGGCAGAAAATAAATACTGGATGTCGCAAAGTTCGTGTTTTGCTGACAATGTACCCGCCACATAGCTTGGCAATTTCTTAAAAAAACCGTTTTACCTGTTCCTCTTGTACCATTCACTAATATTGCATTGTGTGAGAGCCAAGTTTTATTTTTAACCCGACTACTTTTATAAGCTTGTGCATCTAAAACAAAATTTTGTAACTTTTCAAGTAACTTATCTCGTGCCTCAAATTGCCAAAACTCTTTGTATTCTTGATCTTCATGCGTATCCAAAGAGATAAAGTCGTCACGATATTCTTCTTTAATTAAATCTAATAAATATTTCGTAGCCATGTTACTTCCTTAATCCCTTAATCCAACTCACCGCGCTATCATGTACTTTATAATGGTCGCCCATCACTTCTTTGTCTCTTCGGTTGGTGCCTTGCTCAACTATTTCAAATAAATGTGCAAACGTTTGTTCTTGTATATAAGGTAAATCGCTCTTACTACCCTGACTACACGCAATTTCATATTCACGCTTTAAGCGCTCCAAGTGATGAACAAGCGTTTGGTTGCGAATTGAACTTGAGGTATAACCAAACAGCCTATTGCACATATAAGTGATAAAGAAGCCAGCAAAACATAATAACCCGGCGACAGCCGCAGTCTCCTTACTGAACCCAATCAATAAGATCACAAAAAATGGCACGTTAAATAGGCATAACATACAAGATTGTGTTTTCTGCCATTTATCTTTTTTAGTTTTGCTATTAAAGGGGAAATTTCTGAAGCTTACTGCGATAGCTAATAATATAGAGGGGACGCTACTCAATATCATCCAATTAAAGTCATAGCCATCCCACAATACAGTTTGCGAGAATATCGCTAAACCTTTAAACAGTTCGGATGCACAAAAGTAACTTAACAAGGTCAAAGCCCAAATAACAAATAACACCGATAGGCTTCGGGTCAATTTACTCAGTTTATTCATTTTATTATGTGCGGGAAGGTAGATCTCGCATATTAACCAATTAATTTCGCTAATTACCGGATCATCATTACTCCCTTTTTTTACTCTACCGAGATATTCTGCTTGAGTCATATTTGCCTCCTATTTTATTGTTTTTATTCATTCCATGGTGACTTTAAAACGCGAGCATTATATTTATGACTCTAAAAAGTAATCACTATCAAGTGCTTTAACTTCAAATCGATACTTGGTACTCACCCCTAAATTGTGGCTGAGCATCAGTGCACTAAGCTGCTCGCCATCGACTAGCACAATGCGTTTTTCAATCATGTTTACGTATGCTTTGGCTTCTTTACTAAAACCACTGGTGGTGATAAATACCCCTTTTTTTGCACGATGCATATCAAGTGCCCCCGCAAAGGCTTGAATATCTGGCCGGCCAACCGTTTTATCAGTGTATCGCTTAGCTTGTAAGTAAATCATTTCAAGGCCGAGCTTATCTTCTTTGATAATACCGTCAATGCCGCCGTCTTGCGTATATTGGGTGGCTTGCCCTGCATCTTGACGAGAGCCGCCATAACCCATAGCCAGCATTAAATCGACCACAAGGTTTTCAAAAAATAGCGGGCTGGCTGCCAATATTGAATTAAGTAACTCATCACGTAATGAGGTATTCATTGTTTCAACAGCTGATTCGATGACCTCTTGTGGGGTTTGCTCATCGCTCTCCACCGGCTTTTGCGTCACATTTTCACAGAATACGACATCAGCTTTTTTTGAGCGTCGAACAAAATCTTCAAATGACGAAAATTGCTTTAAATATGCATTATTTATTTGCTCACCACAGCTCAAAGCTGCTTTACCAGCATCACTGATAACACAATAGGCACGCTTCGGCTGTGTGATAAGCCCCGCTTGTACTAAATAGGTTTTTGCCCAATTTAAGCGATGATTTGAATAGGTTTGTTTACCGCTGGGTATGCGCTGTTTCAATTCCTCAGCTGTGAGGTTAAGCTGAGTATATACTTTATTTTCAATCTCACTCAGCTTCACAGGGTGAGGGTACTGCGTATTTAAAACATGCAATAATGGTTGCATAAATGCTTGATAATTAGGTACTGCCATTGTCCTTACGCCCAGCAACTGCTTGGCTCTCCTTATAAAAAAACGGTAACATAGTATGTAATTTCATGACGATGCGCAAACAACGTGCGTTTAATGGTAACACTTAGGTGTTCGATATTTAGGAGCCATACTTAGCCAAATGCCCACTTCTACCTATATAAAAAACGGTGTTAAGTTATGTGGTTCCTGAACAAGTTCGTACCTCACTTTTCAGGACGACGGAATGTGTAACAGCACTTCGATTACTAAGCATTTTTACTAAATTCAGCTCAAAACTTCCCCCTGCCGTCATCCCAAAACTGAGGAATGAGGTGTTTGGGATCCATGCTTGCCCAAATACCCACTCCGCTTGATAAAAAACCCACCGTAGTATGTTTACCCGATCTTGAACAAGCTGATAGCGCTCTTAAAGGCAACTGGCTTAGCGTTTTCTATGTATCTTTATGGTGTAAATCTAAGCGCTGTTTTGCTTTGGCTATAGAATGATGGAGGCGCTGTTCCAGCTGCTCCATAGAGACTAAATTAGTCAGGTACTCAGCAACATGAATATCGCCTTGCTCCATGCCTAACAATTCGATTTGCTCTTATTTTTTACTGGTGCACAGAATGATCCCTAAAGGTGGATTTTCATCTTCTTCTACTTCATATTTATTGAGCCAACTCAAGTACAGTTCCATTTGGCTCTTATGGCTGTGCTTAAACTTCTCAAGCTTCAAATCGATGGCTACTAAGCGCTTTAACTTGCGGTTATAAAACAATAAATCAATATAAAAATCATCATTGTCTATCTGAATACGCTTTTGTCTGGCGATGAAGGTAAAACCAGATCCAAGTTCTAATAAAAATTGCTCAATGTCACGTAAAATAGCATCTTCAAGATCTTTTTCTAAGTAACGATCATTCAACTCTAAAAAGTCTAATATATGAGGGTCTTTCAGCACCAATTCTTGATTAAATTGCCCTGATGCACGCAATTCTGACAGCTCAGACACAATAGCATCATCTGGCTTTTTGGCTATGGCTGTGCGTTCAAACATAACAGCGCCAATTCGTTCGTCAAGTGTCCGTGTTGACCAACGTTCTTGAATTGCCATCGTAGTATAGAAATCACGCTTTATCGGGTCATGAATGCTACTTAACCTCAGCTCTGGATAAGTGGAATTTGCCCAATAAAGCTATTTTCTCACTCTCGGCGTTGCTTTCATTTGCAATTGCCCGCTATTACTGCATAAAAGCACCTTGATATTGAACAAAATATCATCATTGGGTTGTACGTAAGTTTGTTTACAAAATATTTCCTATTCCAAAACCCTTATCCAAACCTGAGGTTACTTAAAATAACAAAATGGCTCCAGCTCAATTGTGCAGACACTGTCTGCACAATTGATAACTCTCTAAAAACATCTTAAAATTTAACCATTTGCATTAAGTTGCGTTGACCTCAACCTCTACCAAATTGTGCTGTTAGCGACTTAGATAAAGTAGATACAACCTGTTTGCCATAATCTGCCCGCTCTCCTGCAAGCACCTCTTGGCTGATCCGCTGACCAACATGCCAATACAGTAGCGTCAGTTCATTATTTACTGCAATTGCTGTGCGTTGTTTCGCTTGCGCAATCAAAATTGACACATCATCAACAAAGCCATGGTTACTCAGTTGTATCTTGTTGGTCATCTCCGGCCTTAAATAAAAGTATTCACACTCAATTAGTTTAACGTTTTAAGTCACCTGCATCCAGACCTCTCGGCAGAGGCAAAAAAAGTAAAAGCCTATCTGGAAATTCATAGAGACACCTTGCTATATAAAAACTACAGAATTCGGTGTTTGAAAACCATGTTCAATATGAGTACCAAAAAACAAAGCTATGACTCACTTAATCGTGTTCCACAACCATACTGAGGCACTCTGTATTCAGCAAGTTAACTTGTTGGCTGCTTTTCAAGCGTATTAATGCTCACATGTGGCCATTTAATTAAGCCTTGACCATCCCGTCTCTCAAAGAAATCAAGCATGACAATTTGTGAATATTGCAGTAACATTTTAGGCTCACCATTTGGGTGCTTTTCTGTCAGTTCATATATCCAAAGTGTTGCTTCAACTTGATCGGCATTGGCTTGGCGTACCACAAATGGAATATTATTGACCCCACCGCTGGCGAGCCTAGAGTCTACTTTCAACTGTGTGACATTAGCCACTTTACCTTGTTGGAAAAAAGGCAAAATTGCTTTATTTAGCAAATCATTAGGCTGCGTCGGGTCGAACACATTTTCAAATAAATGTTTATGAAAATGTAAGTAAGGTATCAAATATGGATTTTCTTCTAAATTATCATTAACTCCTATCGGTAAACCACTAATCTTGGGGATTTCAAACCCAGTCTTACTTTGTGCACTTTGGCCTAACGCCATCAATGAATCGCCATGGGGAATACTTGATAATCGAGCGATATTGAGATCATCCGTGGTATGGTTTTTCATATACAGCCACAGCCCCGGTTCATGATGAATAGCAAGCCCAGATCCACCAGCAAGCCCTGAATCAGGAAAATCAGCTGCTGCAATTTGTTCTATTTGCTGCACATAATCGATTGTTTCTACTTCTTGGTCACCATTCATACCTCGGTTCGGGACGTTTTTATCCACCAATTGGAAGGTAAGTATTTCATTATACTGATTATTTAGAAGCCGATAATCAAGTTCACCTGTAGGAAACGGTAGCGCTATCATATTCCAACCATGACCACTAAATTGCCCCGTATTTTTCCACACTCCCGGTAAATTAGAAAATGGGCCAAGTGCTTCCTCTTGACCCATTACCGCTTTTAACACCCGCTGAGACGGTTTTTGCTCATTACTTGCTGAATCCGACATAATTTGCTCCTGCTATGGTTAATGCATAGTGCCCCTATGCTTGACTATGGTTTTAGCAAGTAAATCGTTTTTTGGGTATTACAGTCGATTACAGGTTATATATCATCTATTTACCAGATACAAAAAAGTCAGCATACTTTAACAGAACATGCTGACTTTACAGATGTTAGCGCGCTCAGGCTAACTGGTGATAACAGTCAGTTACATATTCCCCAGCTCCATCATCATTGCTGTATACATACGTAGATTTAACTTAATTTGTTCCACCGTTAAATATTCATGCTCAGAGTGACCAGTATATTTTTTACCGGGCATGGATGGACCAAAGCTCACCGCATTATCAAACAGCTTGGCGTTAGTTCCCCCCCCAATTGATACAAACCCTGCATCTTCATCTTGGGTATAATGTTTAAATATATCGAGTAACTTTTGCGCATGAGGGGCATTATCAAGCAACATCGGTTCGCCTATATCAACCGTAATATTCGCAAGTGTCACACCGTGTTGTTGCTGCCATTTTGTCACCGCGGTACTAATTTGATGCGCCAATATTGCTTTCTCTTTGCCAACAGGTCGGCGTAAATTAATAGCCACTTCCACAATATTACCACTGCGCTCAATGAGTGTGGGCGACACTGTCATAGGCCCCATAAAGTCATGCTCATAAGCTATATTACCAAATTGCTTACCATGTAAATCTAAGCCGATGAGTTGTCCTACAAAAGTGAGTGCTTGGCCATCGCTATTCTTTTCAAGTTCAACCTCTGAGAGTAACGCTGCTAAGTAAGCTATCGCATTGACACCCGCAGCTGGTTCTGAGGAGTGGGCTGATACCCCCTTACTCGAAATTTTTATCCCATCTGCGACCACATTGAACGCAAATTTAGCTGCACTTAGCTGCATTGCCTTTGCTTTTAACTGTGTGATCACACCCTCGCTTGCATTATGCAAAACAACACTCGCATCCTCTGGGATTTGACTTTTAAAAGCGCCCCCCGTTAATTGTGATACATAAACACCTGTCTGCGCGGATGTAGCATTAAATGTCGGAGTCACTAAACTCCAGCCTTTTTCCGCAACCACAACAGGGTAACTTGCGTCGATTGTTATGGCGTATTTAGGCTGTTGGTAAGTTTTCATAAACGCTTTAAGCGGTGCCCAATCCGACTCTTCAGCCAAATAAATCATCAGTTCCAAACGGTTTTCTAGCGTAATGCCTTTGTCTTTTATTGCTTTCATTGCGTACAGCGCTGTGGCAATAGGGCCTTTATCGTCTTCGGTGCCCCTGGCAATTAATTTGCCTGGCTGTGACGTCATATCAAGTAAATAAGGGCTTTTCTGCCATTTTTTTGCATCTGCTGGCTGCACATCACCATGTGTTACAATGGTCACCTTCTCACGCTGCTGCCCCAGTCCAATTAATACGGTATAACCCAGATCTTGATAATCTAAACCAAGTTCTGCAGCTTTCATTTTCAATAATTGTTTAAAGCCAATAAACTGTGGATTTTCAGGCGCTTTAATACCTTGTTTATTGACTGTTTTAAATGACACCATGTTCGCAAGTGTATGTATTTGCGTTTGCTGATAAGTATCCACCGCGTAGTCAGCGACCCTTTTGCTAGCATCTTGTAAATTTGCTTGTACGTTGCACGCAATCATTGATAACGCAAATAAAGAAAGTCGTTTCACTGGGTTTCCTTAAATAAAAATGGGGGCAAAGCCCCCGTTAATAAAATTCACGCTGGGTATTAAGTATTGCCAAGCGTTTTTATCCATTGGTCGACATCAGCTTCTACAATTGCAAGCGGACGTGCGCCTTTTAATAGCACTAAATCATGAAACGCTTTGATGTCAAATTGACTACCCAATGCCGTTTTCGCTTTATTCCGTAACTCAACAAACTTTAACATCCCTAACTTGTAACCCAACGCTTGTCCTGGCCAAGCAATATAGCGATCAATGGCCGCTGTTACATCGCTCATAGCAGAGCCGGTTGCTTGCGCAAAGTATTCAATCGATTGCTGGCGAGTCCACTTTTTGTAGTGTAACCCTGTATCAACAACTAGGCGCGCTGCTCTATACGCTTCTGCTTGCAATCGCCCTAAGTCACCAAAAGGGTCATTTTCATACATGCCCATTTCATAGGCAACTAACTCAGAGTAAAGTGCCCAACCTTCAATATACCCATTAAACGATGCATTTTGTCGCATTAAACCAATATCTGTTTGCAGCATGTTCAGAGCGATTTGAAAGTGATGACCCGGTACAGCTTCATGGTAAGTTAACGTCTTCATGCCAAAGCTCGGAACCGCTTTCATATCTTTTAGATTGATTGCAAATACCCCAGGACGACTACCATCAAGTGACGGGCCATTGTAATAGCCACCAGGAGCGCCCGCTTCTACCGCTTTCGGGATACGCCTTACTTCTACTTTTTGTGGCGGTAAAGTTGAAAATAACGTTGGTGCCTTGGCATTAATAGTCTCAATTTCACCACGTAAGAAAGTCAATAACTTTTCACGCCCTTCATCTGTGTCATCATATAAAAAACGTGGTTCATCATTTAACTGTTGCATACGCTCACTCACTGAGCCTTTGCTATAACCATTTTCTTTAAGTATTTCATCCATACGCTGCGTAATGCGTGCAACTTCTTGCAAGCCGATGTCGTGAATTTGCTCTGCAGTCATATCCGAATCTGCAAGGTAGGTAATTTCATGCTGATAAAAAGCCGCACCATTGGGCTGTGCCCAAATACCCACCTCTGTAGGCGCTTTTAGTTCAAGAACCTGCATTGTTTTAACCACTTTGTTAAATGCCGGGTAAATTTCTTGCTCAACAATGTGCTGCGCTTTTGCCAATAAAGCCTGCTGCGCAGGTTTATCAATCGAGTCAACAGCTGCAAGTTTTGTCGCGAATGAACTCACTAATGGATGGTCAGACGCGTTCGGGGCGGTAAAATTATTCAAATAGCCAAAGGTGTTTTCAAATAAAGGTTTAGGTAACACTATGCCCTTTTTTGCATCCGCAAGTACTTTTTCTCTCACTTGTTCTGTCAATATTGCAAACGCCGATAAGCGCTTAATGTAATCTGCTGCATCTGACGCTGTTGCTACACCATGCTGGTCTTTCAAAATGTTGGGTATATCAACCAAAGGGCCTGCTAACTGATTAATTATAAAAGGTAAGTGCCCACCCCATGTATCGATGTAACCGCCACTGAACTTTGCATCCCCTGCATAATAACGCGCAATAACTTCGTTAACACTGACATGCAGCCTGTCATTATCTGATAAGTTTTTACTCTGAAGTTGCTTTAGCTGCTCTGCTGCCTTATTCATATCAATTTGTAATGCTTGCATACCCGCCACTGAATAGTCTGGTAATCGGTCGGCGTATGAACCATATAGATCATCAGTCAATTTCAATGAGGTCGCCAGTGCTGGTTGATGTTGTATAAAATTACGGGTGTATTGCGTAACCACTTTATCAACGCTTACTCTGCTGACGACTTGATTTGCCGAACTTTCTACATTACTAGCTTGCGATTGACTACGTTCACTGGAGCATCCAGCTAGTGCAGTAATAACCGCGAATGCAAGTAGGCTTTGTTTGATCATAGTAGAATTCCTTGGAGTGATGAACATACGAGTATTATTGTTATTTTTAGCACGTTTCTACGTTCTTGTTTGAGTTATTTATAATACATTGATGCTGTAAAAACATTTATTGTATCCAATATACACAGCAATGCGATTAATCGCCGTTCATTTCAGCTGTTTCACAATAATTGCGGCTAATTCGGTAATGGCTTTACGCCATGGTATAGTGTCATGAAAGTTGGCCAAACTAAAGCGAATACAATGCTCAAACTGATGATTTGTTGCAAATAAACGACCCGGTAATATGCTTATGCCGTGTTGCAAAGCATCTTCATATACACGATAAGCACACACTCGTACTGGTAATGTTAACCAACACAAAAATGACCCCTGCGGATGCGTTAATTGATAGCAACCCTTCAATAGTGGGTGATGATCCAACGCTTGTCTTAAACGTGTACAAAATACGTGTAAATTTTCTTGATATTGTTTTCTTGCACATTTGAGATGCTGTTTGTATTTACCACTGGCTAAAAAATCAGCCACTGCGGACTGAATTAAATTATGGCCTCCCATACTTTCGCTGATCAAGCGCTTACTAATGCTAGTCTGATATTGTGCAGATATGACCCACCCTACGCGCAATCGAGAATCGAGTGTTTTCGAAAGGGAGCTTACATAAATCACCGTATTATGCTTATCAAGCATTTTTAAACTCGGCAAGGAGCCTGAGAAAGTCAATTCACCAAACACATCATCTTCAATGATCGGCGTATTGCCACATACACTTAGCAGCAGCTTTCTTTGTGCAAGCGGCATTAATGACCCTGTCGGGTTACTAAAATTGGGGGTTACTAACACGGCCTTGACAGGCCATTGCTTAAGCGCACGCTCTAAAGCGCTGACATCCATTCCGTTGTGTATCACATGGGATCTCCAAGATTTTCAAGCCGAGTGATTCTAGCATTAGTAACAAACCAAAGTAGCATGGGGTCTCTATCGCAACAATATCACCAGGTTCAGTGATTGCACGAAGTGCCAAACTGATAGCTTGTTGTGCCCCATTGGTTACTACAATGTCTGCCGGCTTAACGTTAATGCCCTGTTGTTGAGTTATTTTATAAAGCTGTTTCAGTAAGTTATCATCCCCTGGTGGCAGTTGATAATAACTTGGTGTGTGTGTTTGGCGACGACTATGGCGCCCAATCTCAGCGTAAAGTTGTCGAACCGCTGGCAACTCACTACTTGGATGTGCTGACCCTGCAGGCATGCTATGACGGAGCTTAGAGTACTTAAGCACTTCTTTAGAAACAGACAGTAAATCGACTTCTTTTGGCTGCGGTAAATTGGCTACCTCTTCAATAATGAGCTCTTTAACTCGATAACCCGATCGCGGTACGCTATATATAACATCCAATGCTTCCAGCATATCATATGCTTTTATTATGGAATTCTTACTCACACACAGTAATTGGCTTAACCCCCGAATTGACGGGAGCTTTTCACCATACGATAAACTTCCCTGTACAATTTAGTTTTTAATATACTCAACCACTTTTTGATACTTAAACCGACCGCTACTAGGGTTACCCAATTTACTACCTGTACCCTGAAAATCATTCAAAACTGTGCCTATTTATTTTATCTGTGCCCATTTAAAGTTACGATAAGTTAATTATTTAAGCCAGTTGTTTCATATGCTCATTAAATTTATACCCGTTTTGTTTATTGTACTGTGGGCTTCTGGCTTTATTGGGGCCCGGTTTGGTCTCGCTTATGCAGAACCAGCAACCTTATTGTCAATTCGCATGATCATCAATATTATCTTCTTCATTGCCTTAGTCGCACTATTAAAAAGGCACATTCCTAAAGGACGTGCATTCCTACACAGCTGTGTTGTTGGCTTACTGATCCATGCCATGTACTTAGGAGGTTCTTTCCAAGCAATTTCACTTGGTATGCCTGCGGGACTCAATGCACTTTTAGTCGGTATTCAACCTATTCTCACCGTTATCATTTTATTAGTGCTGTCACATAAGCATTTTTCTGTTGTTCAATAGACTGGATTATTACTGGGTTTTGTCGGGATCACTTTAGTATTACAAGGCAACATTCAATGGCAAGATGCTGCACAGAGTCAATTTGCTATCGGTATGAGTCTATTAGCATTAACCGGAATCACTTTGGGTACTTTGTACCAAAAGCGATTTTGTAAAAATGTCGATTTGGTTGGCGCCACATTGGTTCAATACATTGCTGCAAGCTGCTTATTTATTCCATGGGCGGTGCAATTTGAGACAATGCAAGTGCAGTGGACCATCGAATTTATAGCAACACTTGCTTGGTTGGTCTTGGTGCTATCGGTCACAGCAATATTACTGCTGTTGTATATGGTTAAGCAGGGAGAGTCTGAAAGTGTCGCATCAGTGTTTTACTTGGTCCCGCCAGTTACGGCATTACAAGCTTGGTTAGCATTTGGTGAAACATTCGACATTTATGGTATCGCAGGCTTTATTTGTGCAGCCTTTGCAGTCTATTTTGTCGTTAAGGACCCAAAAATGTCAACAACTTCGAAAAATAGCAAAATACTCGTTGAGAATGATTAGCCTTGCTATGTTACTAAAGTAAATGCCTGAAATTTCCCATTCGCTTAGCTAGTAACTTCTCCTTGCTATTCGTAAATGACTCACGTTAAATGATGACTCTATTTTACTGAGTGCTGTTACTTTAGGGTCATGATATTATCAGCACAAATCTCACTTTCGGATACCCGCTATGAATTTAGATAAATCAACAAAACGTATCGCTAAAAGAGTTAAAAATGGATTTCAAGGCTACCCACAAATCTCACTCGCTTATTATGGCGCATCGAGTGACTGCGCAAACGAAGTCATTGTCGAGTTTATTGCAGAAGAAGGGGCGCAGCCACAAGCGCAAAAATTTTCCAGTAAAACAGATGCAAGAAAAGATGAAACGATTCAAACAACCCTTTTAAAAGTCATTGAACGGGCTGATGCAAAAACGGTGTTAGAAACAGCAGGGGTAGTAATTAAAACATGTTGATCTAATCGGCTGAGTATTAAGGTACTCAGTTATTTTTGTTTCGCGGGTCTAACCTGAGTTTTATTTAATTGCCAGTTAGCGTTAACACTCACGGCTTATATTATCACACTCCATTGCTACCTAGCCACCCTTATCTACGTACATCTTATCTAAGTGCATGATACCAAGGTAACATTACTCCGTAAGTTAAGTTATCACTGTGGTGGCGTTGTGAGCAACTAACACGCTTTAATAACATACTTTTTAAGTTAGAACGAACGCGAATAAAGAAAAGTGAAGAAGGTAATACGATTAAACGAGTGCTTGCGTACAATTAAGAAGGCTCAAAAGCCAAGCTTCTGAGCCTTCTTAATGAATTAATTAACCTTAGTACCCAAGTCAATTAAGCCTAAGTCAGCTGATATAACAGTACCTTGCTCACGTAATGTATTCACAACTGCCGTTAGGTTAGACTCTGATGACGTGACAACATAAAATGTTTTGTAGGCTTGCTTCAATGTTAGCCCGTGTGCTGCTGCAACTTTATCTGCATCAGCAAATGATGCCAACTCGATAATGACTTCACCAGTTGCCTCATATGCGCTCAGACCATTTTCACCAATGATAACCTGACCTTTCTCAACACTTTGCTTGCCATTAACTGTGCCAAATTGACCGCCTTGTGCCAATAAAACACTGACATCTTGAAGTTGGTGTTGTGCAAGCTCGTCATTTGTCACATCAGTGTTTGCGATTGCCACTGAAGATGCTGTCAAAGCAGCCATTACTAATAGTTGTTTCATATGCATCGACCCCTTAGTGACCATAAATTCTTAAAGACCAATCTTTTAATACGCCATCTACACTGTTATTTGCATTATTTGTCTCAAATAAGCCAATGTTTTGATTATAAATTAGCGTGTTACTTGTGCCTTTATCTGTATCTATTACTTTAATTGTCCAATTACCTTGCGACTGCTCACCGTAAAAATGGTGGCTTAGCATAATTGCGTCAGTAAACCCGCCATCTGTGCCATTTAAGAAACCGGTACGAGCACTTAGGACCACACTGCGAGTACCCGATGGTGACGTTAACTCTATCGCAATATCGCGTAAACGTTCGTGGTCAATGTTCAGTTTCAATTGTACCGCTTCAACAGTTAGATTTTCTTCAACAACGGTTGTGCTCTGTGCACCTGCCAAACTTGCATCAGGAATAGTCACGTTCGCTTCTTGTCGCTGCCACTCAAGTGTTTGCAACTTAGGTAAAGACACACCTGTAAATAACGCTTTATAAACAGCATCATCGACATTGACTGCCCCTAAGCCATAGAAGTTATGAAAGTGATACCCTGCCGCATTTGTTTGCCATGCAGGAATCGCATCATAGCTCACTTGCTCGCCTGTTGCCGATTCAAAATTAATGGTCACACCATTATGTGTTGGGTCAGTTTTACGTGCTGTAGAAGCGAGTAAATGGCGAACCGTACGAGAATCTAGCGCAGGGTTCGCCGACATGACCGTTGCAACCGCGCCAGAGGTATTTGGTGCTGCTGATGATGTACCGTTCATAGTACCGCGATAGTCACAATTTGGATCAAGCTCTGAACCACCATGTAGGACATTTTTGTGTGCACCAGCTACGTTACCACCTTTGTCACAACCGGTTAAATCCACCGTCACCATCGCGGGCTTATCTTGACCATATTCACCACCTGGTGCTGACAAGAAAACATTCGCACCGGCCGATGAATATGACGATAACTTACCATCTGCATTTAATGCTGACACCACAAGGTTCCAATTGGTCGTATTACCTAAAGTAATATTGGCGTCATGAAATGGTAACCCTTGGTTATTGAAAAACTGGTTATTTTCATATGGTAATACTAAGAATCGGGTACCTTGAATGTAGGTCGAATAACTTCTGAATGAGTTACCCGCTGATTTTACATAAACAGCACCACGTCCCCAATGGCTGTCCAACGTAATATCTTGCATTACTTGCTCTTCTAACGCAAAACGCGGATTGTTTTCTAACTTGCCATTGACCGGTGCTGACGGTGTGCTGCCGTAGCTTTGGTTAAATACACGTGGATCTGTAAAGCGATCTAACGCACGGAAATCTTCATTTAGTCCATGAGATACCATCCAAGATTGGATAGACTGCTCATCTAAAAAGTTAAATCCGACTAAATTTGCATATGGTGAAACACCTCGTCCACCCAAACCATTACCTTCTTCCGCTGCAATTAAACCCGCAACAGCAGTACCATGACCATGGGTATCGGTTGGTGAATTAGTACCATCAATTAAGTTTTTAGAACCGGCTACAACATTGTTGACGAGATCTGGGTGAGAAATTTCAACACCAGTATCAATCACTGAGACTGTAATACCTCGACCTTTAATGCCCATGCGGTCAGAAAAGTCGACATTTAAATCCTCACCAACTTGGCCTGCTGATAATGAAAAACCAGTTTGACCTGTATTTTGTAGATGCCACTGTTGGTAAGTCAGCGGATCTTTTTTTATGAGTTCTTGTGTTGGTGCTGTGTTCGCGTTTGCCACACACGTTGCAGAAAGCACGGCTGCTGCAATGATATTTTTTTTATGATTCATTATTTCCCCTAGAATTAAGCCCCGAAAGGGGAACTAAACATAACACTGAGGTCACAATTCAGCAACAGGAAAAGACACTGCCGTCATGTTAATATTTGCAATTATTTGAATTTACAGCAACTTATAGAAAAAAATAAATAACAAAAAACACAAAATAAAAACATAAAAACGTAAAAACGGAACTAGCAGTGAGAATTTTTATCGTATTATTTCCATTGTGAGTGCATTAGCAATACAATACCGGGCTGTTATTGAGGAGCCACCAATGAACCGTAAAAAAAAGATATACGAAAAGCTAAAGAAAAAAGACAAGCGCGCCAATGCAAAACTACATAAAAGCAATAAACCGCGTTATATTTCGAAAGCTGAAAGAGAAGCGCAACACGAAGTAGTCAATGAATCAGAATCTCCAGAGTAACAACAGCCGCTCTGCAGAAAACGCCCTCTTATTCTTTCCCTACTATTTATTTGTAATGCACTGTAATTACATTATTTGCTTATTATTACTATACTCGTTGTTAATTAGTCATCATTGAACTTTGAACAAGTACTTGCCCGCTCAAAGCGATTACCGTCGTCTTAGATAATCATGATTGTGTAACAACAATTAATGAACCGAAATTGCATGGCATGTGCCAATGCAACTAGGTGGTATTTTGTCTCATGTTCAACTATATATCCGTAGACTTTAATAATAAGGAAGTATCATGGCAACAAACACTCAAACAGTCCCTCTAAAGCAAGCAGTCAAAAACCCTAACAATGTTGAAGCAAAGAAATATTATGTTTTCAACGAAACTGGGAATATCATGATGTCTAGTACCATAGACGCTAGCACCCCTTTATCTGAGTCCGTTCAAAAGGTGTTTGCCGAAGTATCTGTATTTTTTGCAGGCATGTCACGCGCAATAACAACCACAAAAAACCCAGCAACTAAAAAACCATATTCTCTATATAACTACGAAGCCCTACAAAATATCATTAGTGGCTCAGGGCTCTTTGTTCATGTTACTGAAGAGGATGTAAAATACGAAACAAAAAGTTTCGGTGCTGATTTTAGTAAGGAGCTTATCGAATCACTGCTAGGTTTAGCAACTGGCCCCGGCGAAATGAGCTTTGCCTCAGCCATGGTCTCTTCAATTGGTAAAGAGGGCCTAAATATATCGGGTTCTAAAAGCCACTCAAGCAGTAAAGTAGGTAACATCGTTTTTGTGTGTGAATACTTACTAGGTATGCCTATAGTGAGTGCCATTGTCGTCTATGCAGATTGCGAGCAAAATAAGCAGCAACTTAAATTAGGTCCTTGTTTTAGTGAGTCTTCAATCTCAACAACGTGGACACTACATAAAGATACTTATATGTTTGTTACCCCATCGTTCATTAAATCATATGCAGGGGACTTAGATGCCATCAACTCTGATCCTGACTACTTAGAGTTAATCAACTGGTTAAGTGGCTTGCTGACACAAACACCGACAATAAATGACATCGTTGATGCTAAAACATTCTCCATCATTGAATCTGGTTCAGCACTTTCTACGGGTACAACCTACCAAATCCAAGGTCAGTTTTTACCAGTAGAGGCTGGAAAGTTAAGGTTTGCAGATGGTGACGGTGTGATCACTGCTGCTAATTGGGGTACTGATTCAATTAACTTCACCGTGTCAGGTACACAAGCAACGGTTTCTACTATAGAAGTACTTGATAAGTCGGGTAATGTAGTTGCTCAAAGTGCTGAAACATTTAACATAGCAACTTCATAAAGTATACTTTTTGAGGCTTAGTCCACTTATGGCTAAGCCTTTAATTGATGGAGCATATTATTTTTGAAATGGTTTAGCCTATTTAGCCGTAAAAGCCGTGAAACATCAGCCAATACCCAGCTTTGCACCACGCTGCCCCGTTATACTTACTTTAATGCAACTGGTCATATCTTGTTTTCCACACATCATGATCCAAGAAAACCATTACCGAGTGCCGTACAGTTGCAATTTTTTAAAGCAGTCAGTTTATTCTCGGCAATGATGAAAACACTTTCGACAACACCGAACCCTGCAACAGGAAAGCCATACTCCGCATTTAATTATCACGCATTATCAACGTTAATTAATAAAACGGGTTACTTTGTGCAAACATCAAATATTGAGTTGACAATAAACCACCAAGATTTGCGTCAAAATAACCACCCGAAATTATTTGAAACACTGTTAGGAATTAATGTCTCAGGTCAAGAACTCGCCTTCGCCCCCGCCATTATTCATAGTATAGAAAAAGAAACACTACGAATGAGTAAAGCGGAGCAAAAAAAAGACTTTAAATCAGCATACTTGGTGTTTGTTTGCGAATGTATTGGTGGCATGCCACTCATTTCAATACAACTTTTTTCTTTTGATAGTATTAAACAAAGCGATGTATTGAAGCAAAAAACATGCTCAACCAAAACGTCAAAAGATCTCGCTTGGACATTAAACAAAGAAAGCTATTTGTACTTACCTGATCAAGTAATGTGAGCATAACATCATGTAATATTACATGATGTTATGCTGTGCAACAGAGCTTAAGCAAACATTATGGGTTAGCTGAATTTCTTAATTCTTCAAGCATTCTCTCATCGCCTATAATGCTTTCTAATAACTGTTTCAATTTCGCATCAGGCGCATTGTCATAAAGTGCTAAAATATCTTCCGCTACTTTCTTACTGTATTCAGGCTGTTTGCTTTGCGCTTTATAATATTGAGCCACAAGCCCTTCCGCTGCCATACTTCTGATATAATCATTTTGTTCTTTCTCTAACATAGTGACAAAGCTATCCGACACCCTTGGATCAGCAACAGGTGTATGTGCGACCACCTCAAGTGCTTGAATTTTAACTTTATCATCACTGCTGTTTTTACTAATTTTCAAAATAGCATCAACAGCTTCATAATCATATTCTGGCATTTCCGTCTTATTAAGCATAAACATTGTCATCTGTAACTGGCTCATAGCTGCAAGTCTATCCATAACCGGTAAGTTCTCATCGATGATCTGTCGTTTGAGATCCTTACCAACTTGTCGCGCATACTCTGGATCTGTTTTAATTCTGATTTCATAATCTTCTGGTAAATCTTCGTAGAACCCATACATCGGGTTTTGCTCACGAAGTTTTTCACGTTCTTTTTGCTCTTTATTTTCCAATACTTCTAATACCGCGTCAGCAAAGTTCCCAGATACACCTGCGACAATGCCTGTCTCTTTTTGACTATACTGAATATTATTTATGCGCTCTTCCAAATCTAAAATATAACGACGTAGTTCCAATATTTCCGTATCAACATCATCATTGTCAGACCCTGTCCCCCATTGCTGAGTGTTTTCATGATCGGACGCTGCATTTATAACGCTAACCTCCGAGGCTCCTTGTTTAAAAAACGTACCATACACAACAACAGCCAACGCAGAAGCCGACAGAACCAGTGACAAATTAATTTTATTGGAAGACATAAAAAGCTCATTAAATATAAAAACTGAAAGTTATACAAAGAACAGGGACTGGTCACGCATAAAACTGTAAAAAGTTGTATGACTCAACACCAAACAATGATTTTACGGCGAATAACCAAAAAACAATGCTAAGACATACGTCATTCCTTGTACTAATAGCCAACACACTAGCATTTAACACGCCAAACATGCGAACATTAAGCGATATATATAACAAAAACTTCAGCATTTTTTCAAACTCCGCTAATATTCATTACTCAATAAGAAAATACAGAACGTAAATGCCAATAATTAAAGTATGGATTTATCTCACGCTCACCATTTTTTTATTTAATATACAACAAGGACTTGCAAGTGATATTTATCTTAGCGCTTCACAAGTAAAGCACACGATACCATTTCGCCAACAACATGTTGATTTTGACCCTATTGGCGTGAATGCACTTGCCTCATTTGACGTCACAGCAAAACATACCATCTCGTTCAATTACGGTTTATGGGCACAAGATACCCAGATCACTGAATCTCTCCAAGCAGATATTGAGGTTGATACATATGGCATTGCCCTTACTTACTATTTCGATGATGCCTGGTATGGGTCTGTTTTTTACGATCACTGGCAAGATAATGTTCAGATACAGAATACGGCGCGCAAGTTCAGCGCTTTGGAACAAAAAAACCGCGCTTATAGTTACACAGGTACCCTTGGCTGGGGTACAGAAATGGGATCTTTTTATTACAATGTATCCACAACAATACAAAGCAATAAATGGGAAAGTGATGAATCTATAACTCTCCCCAAAACTCGAAGCGCACGTACCATTCAAGAAATTGACACAACGTTCGCCTCTATCGCGCTTGATGCGTCTCGCTATGCTACATTGAGTCAACATAACGCACTTATCTATGGTATTCAGGTCAGTTGGCACCAACTAGTCAAAGACAATAGTATAACCGCGCTAAACACCAACCCAATACGTCAAGGCAATACACGTCGAACTAATTCAAGAACAAACATTGGCATTACTGATCACCTGAGTACTGATAGCTACGGACAAGCACGTTTTTACACTATGTTGCTGCTGGGTGAGTTTTGGACAATGGATGTGTCATTCAGCCAAGATTTTTCAACTGATACCTCTGGTAATGATTTGTCTATGGGCCTTGGCTATCAGTTTTAGTGTCATTCCCTGTTGGTATGTCAGCCCCCGCCTTTTCTTATACGTTTTCGCTGTATTGCTCTTTGCTTTCTCTGCTTCGTTTGTCGAAACTTATCTCGAAGCGCACGCTGCTGTGCTTTTGGCAACTTATTAAACTTTTTATGCACATCGCGTAGCTTTTTTTGTTGCGTGGCTGGCAATTTTTTGAATTTATCATATTGAATTTGCAGTTTTTGTTGTTGTTCTTTAGGCAAGCTTCGCCACTGTTCAAATTGTTTAGTACTACTTGTGCGTTGCTGTTCATTCATACTTAACCAACGGTCAGCACCTCTCATAAGCTGCTGCTGTTTGCCAGTATCCAGCTCAGCCCATTGCTCCTTAACATTAACCAACACTTGCTTGTGCGCTTTACTCAAAGTCTCCCAGCTTTGCTGTGCATCCACACTCATACAGGTAAAAAAAACAGCTAAAAAGACCAAAAAAATGATTCTCATTTTACCTCCTCCTTTACTTTCAATGGCTGTTTACTCTCTGCTTCAACGCGTTTCTCTGTATTTTCATGCGTATCGGCTTCCTGCACTTTTGTCATATCTAAAGGCCCAACGATATCACCATTAACTAGTGTTAAATCAGATAAATATAGTAAAAATTCTACCGAAATAGCGCCTTTAGATACGGCGCCAGTATCTTGCTTTTTCAATTCAGTAACCTTGTGCTCATTAATTTCATTCGCACTCAGTAAGCTGGAAGCGCTTAACATCACTACCCATGCTATTTTATAGCTCATAGTCACTATTTGCTAACCATTGCACAAATTCGATATCTTCTAACATGGCAATATCCTCCGATGGCAGCATATCATTTGCGTGTAACATTGCTGTTGGGATACTCGTGACTGCCATCGGCGACTCTATTAACAAATTAGATAAAAATCCCCCTCCAATCATCAGTACAATCGCAAATGCCGAAGCATACTTTAATTGAACCTTCATTGGCTGGTGCTGTACATCAGTGCTTGCTTCGATAGCTTTTAGTCGCACCTTTGCGAGTTGAGATGCTGTCAAGCTATCAGTATCATTTAGTTTCTGATCCAACACATTGCATATCTGTTGTTCATGCTGTGCTAATGGCCTATCACTCATTTCCTACCTCAATACCTACTTTCAGTTTTGCACTCGCTCTAGAGAAGTGGGTCTTAATTGTTCCTTGCGAACACTTCATTATCTGAGCCGTCTCTTTAACCGATAACCCTTCCCAAGCGCGCAATAAAAAGCACTGCTGCTGCTTCACTGGTAACTCATTTAACATTGCCAGCACATATTCACTCTGTTGTTTCTGCTGTGCACTTTGCTCAGGGCAATCGGCAAGTGAAGCCAGCCAAGGTTCCGGCGTCCCGTCTTCTTCACGCCAAAAAGTCATAATTCGACGCACCTTTTGCTTCCTATGCCAATCCATAATTAAATTTTGTACTATGCGGTAAAACAGCGGTTTCCACTGCTCTTGTGGTTTACAGTGATAATGAGTAGCAAACTTTAACATCGCATCTTGCACAATATCTAGCGCTTCAGCATGATTTGCCAAAGAGATAAGCGCCATGTTATACGCTTTTTTCTCAACCACCATTAGAAAGCTATTTAACGACATCTGGCTAGGTGTTTCACCCATATTTGCAATCACCATTATTTCCTTTAGCCACCGCCAACTCTGTTGCTTTATGAATATTGCCACCTACACATTACTGGTCCTCATTCTATTAAACGTATCAGAAATTTGATGGTTGACAAACTGAGTCACATTTTTTGCACATTTACCCTTCATTTTAGATTTAACGAACACGAGATAATTGGTAGATGCGTTCCGAAAAATAAAATTGCTTTTATTTCATAAAGTTAAAAATAAACAGTTTTTTTACGGTAACTTTGTCAACCATTCACTGACTTAACCGTTGTAACCTTTGAATCTACTAAAAAGAGAATGACTATGAACCTTTCAATCATCAAT
Organism: Pseudoalteromonas sp. MMG012; assembly: GCF_018100875.1. Taxonomy (NCBI): domain Bacteria; kingdom Pseudomonadati; phylum Pseudomonadota; class Gammaproteobacteria; order Alteromonadales; family Pseudoalteromonadaceae; genus Pseudoalteromonas; species Pseudoalteromonas sp. MMG012. The sequence continues at coordinate 1,519 of NZ_JAGJEF010000014.1, read as the reverse complement.
ATCGCATTAATCGGCACTGCATTAACCGCGCTTACGCTCAGTAACCCTGTAGACGCACGTAAAGGTGGAAAAAGTAAAAAGAAAGCCCCTGAAATTATGTTTGCACGCATCGATGTAGACGAAAGTACCACCATTACTTTGGATGAGCTACTTGCAAACATTGATAGTCGCGCACAGAAAAAACTTGATAAAGCAGATACCGATACGAGCTCTGAAATTGAGTTAAGCGAATTTTTGGCTAAAAAGCGCAACCAAACAGATTTATCAACTTATGCTGCTGCTATTGTACAATGTGTTCAAGACGCTAAAGATGCCAGTGGAGACAACAGCATAACGGTACCGGATGTCGATAAATTCGCATCACCTGAAGATAAATTTTCAGCATTAGATACTGATGTTAACGGTGGTCTCAGCTTATCAGAAATCACATCAGCAATGACAACACATAAAACAGGTACTTTCACTGCAATGGACTCTGACACTAGTAGCGATGTCACTTTAGATGAGTTTACAGTCTATTTTGAAGGAAAAAAAGCCACGCGAATGGCAGTAAAAACATGTATCAATGAACTTATTGACGACTCAGATCCAGTCTAGTTAAATTAGCTCGAACTACGCAGATAGTGTTCAACTAATTTAAGTGTTCACATGGACAAGTATCGATAGCAAAGCTGTCGGTACTTTTTCCCTCCTCATCAACAAACCCCAACAGACTCAAAGCTTAATAATAACTCCCCTCTAAAGTTGCGATATCAAGATATCTTGTCTGGCATACTCATCAAACAGCACTCAATGCTTCAATATATGCCCATTTGTTAAGATTATGTAATGATAGCACCTAAATTGCTTGTATTATCACTTGATAATGTCTTGAAAACACTCGCACGGAAGGAGTTACCAATGATTGTCAATCAAACCAGTTATGTAAACCACTCATATACAACACAATCTCAGAAGCCAATTGCAGCAAGTAGTCAAACAACAACATCGGCTGGTAAATCTGATCAAGTTTCAATTAGTGATGCTGGTAGGCAAGCACAAGGAAAATGGCAAGAAATTGCCAATAAGTATGATGTGCACAGTATTACAGCTAAAGATATGCGCTCACTCTCCAAAGAGCTATATGACGGGGGCTTTATTGGCACAGGTCAAATGATGTCAATAGGCGCGCCAACATCTATGAACGAAGACCCTAACCAAAAGCATGACTTACTTAATGATATGCGAGAAACATTTAAAATATCTACGGCAATGGGCGGTCATACCGAGCAGTCAGAGCAAATATATTTATACTCAATAGCAGTACTAGAACGCTTAGTACAGAGCAAAAATCAATAATATAAAGTCAAAATGTACGCTTTATCATTTCCTAAGCTAAGACGGCTTATGACTTATAGCCCATACATAGGTCAAAAACACGATCTTCATATCGCTCTTCTGACATCCCCCCTTGCTTAGTTTCAATAACCTAACATATCCAAGCTGGCATTTAAAGCTCTATCGCATGAGCCTACTAAAA
>NZ_JAGJEF010000139.1:0-3835 GCF_018100875.1 Pseudoalteromonas sp. MMG012 | reverse complement strand
CTTTTTAGAAGTGGAACAAACAACCGATATGATTATGTATAGTCAATCGGTTTTTTTGTGTCTGAAATTTATAAATTACGTTCCTTATGTGTTTGCTCAAGGCGAGTGAGTACAGCATTTGAAGGTGCCACAGCAGCTTCATTTAAATTAGTAAGGCATCGCCTTGCTCTTGCATCGTCTAACTTTCTCCGCCATCATGAGCCAAATTTATTTCTTCATGATAACTATGCGTTTCTTCTTTCTTGTTTGTTTATGTATATTCACCGCTAACTGTTGGGCATTGCAAGTAGGGGCTGAACGTTACGAGCACTATTTACCTTTATTAAAGCAGCAGCGTGTGGCCTTGGTCGTCAATCAAACTGCACGTACAAAACACGGACATTTACTAGATAGTCTATTGTCTAAAGGGGTTGATGTACGTGTGATATTTGCACCTGAACACGGTTTTCGTGGGGACCACGATGCTGGGGCACATGTATTATCAGGCACTGATATAAAAACGGGAGTGCCGATTGTATCGTTATATGGCAGGCATAAACGCCCGTCAAAACAACAGCTCCAAGATATTGATGTGATCATTTTTGATATTCAAGATGTGGGGGTTCGATTTTATACTTATATCAGTACAATGCACTATATGATGGAAGCTGCGGCAAAATATGGCAAAGGTTTTATTGTATTAGACAGACCTAATCCAAATATTGCGTTTGTAGATGGTCCAGTTTTAGATCCCAAGTTTAAATCATTCGTAGGTGTACACCCAATTCCAGTTTTACATGGTCTCACAGTGGGCGAGTTGGCAAAAATGATTGTTGGTGAAAATTGGTTGGCGGTGGATAAAAAATTGCAGTTACAAGTGATCCCCGTTGAAAACTATAGTGTGAATAGCAAGTATGAGTTACCAATAAAGCCAAGCCCTAACCTTCCTAATAGTCAAGCAATTGCGCTTTACCCCTCTTTGTGCTTTTTTGAAGCTACACCTGTATCTGTTGGTAGAGGGACTGATTTTCCTTTTCAAGTCTACGGATATGATCCCATAAAACTTGGAAAGTTTTCGTTTATGCCACGATCAATTAAAGGTGTGGCTGCGAATCCAAAGTTCAATGGGAGATCCGTATTCGGGATTGATTTAAGGCAATATGAAAGTCACGGGTTGGACTTAAGCTGGTTTATTAATGCGTACAAAAGGCTATCTAGTGACGGGATTGTGTTTTTTAAACATGCGGGCTTTATGGATAAACTCGCAGGGACAGACCAACTCAGAATCGCGATTGAGGCGGGTAAGTCGGCTGAAAAAATAAAGCAAAGTTGGCAGCCATCATTGCAACAGTATATGCAGCGCCGCCAACCTTATTTACTTTACCCACGTTAACTGTGACGTAACTCACTCATATATTCATTGGCACGTTCAGCACGTTTTTGCCAATGTAAATTTGATTGTGTCAGACCAATGAAAAGTACATCAATTAAGTAGCTTTGTGATGTGCGTGTTAAAATCGATGCGTGTTTAACTGGCTCATGATCAATGACGGTGAATAGTTTAGTATGCGCTAGATCACTGAGTGGGTTACTACCATAGCGAGACATGGTAATAATATTACATTCATTGATAGCTGCTTGCTTGGCAACTTTTAATACCCCTTTACTTTGCCCTGAATCACTAATGGCGATTAACAAGTCATCTTTGCTCATCGTTGCGACGTAACTAGCAGCAGACATTTCATCTATTTGGGCAATTGCCGGTAAACCGAGCTTTTGCAGCTTGAGTGCAAAGTCTTGTGCCATTGTGTAGCTGCCACCAACTGCACATATCATAATTTTCTTTGCTGATTTTATGGTTTGAATCGCATTCTCAAATTGATTTGGGGTATTGAGTTTGTGCGTTTCTGATAAAATGGCATGCTGATTTGATAGTAATTTGTCGGCTATGAGTTCGAGTGGGTCATTACTGTTGATGATTCCTGTTGCGGGCTGAGGGTGCTGGCTTAGCAAATTAAGGTCATCTACAACAGCCAGTTTAAATGCTGGAAAGCCTTTATAGCCAAGCTTTTGTGCGAACTTGACTACGCTTGATTGGCTAACACCTGCAGCTCTGGCCAGTTCCACAGATGAGAGCGCTCTAATCTTGGCACTTGAATTTAACGTGAAATCTGCAAGCTTAGCCTCACTATTTGAGAGACTTGGCCGCAAAGCTTTTATTTTTACGAATGTCGACATGCGGGATACTTCACCTGTAACTAACTTGTAATTGTACTTATTATAGGTGCAATCGGAACGTTGCGATAGTGTTTCCAGTTATGATTATTGCTATTTTTTCACACATTGTACCAGTATGGGTACTAATGTTGCATTATTGACTTTGGTTTAACTGAAAAGCTTGGTTTTTAGCATTTTACTCATTAAGCTGTTCGGTCGAATTCATTATTTTCTATTGTTGCTGTTGCGACCTGTAAGGAAGCTGTATGACTTGGTACTCTATATTGCCACCATTAATTGCCATATTAGTGGTGTTTTGGCGTAAGGAAGTAATTTTAGCGCTTGTGTTGGCGTTGCTTAGTTCGGAGTTTTTATTGGCCTTACAAGGAGAGGGAAGTAGCGTATTCATGACGCTGGTTAATAGCATTGAGCGTGTTATTTCTGTGGCGACGTCAGCTGGCAATAGTCGGATCCTTATTTTTAGTTTGGTGATTGGGGCATTACTGGCCTATATCAGAGAATCCGGTGGCGTAGCGGCAACCGTCAGTGTTTTGATGAACAAAGGTGTAGCAAAGAGTAAGCGGCAAGTTGGTTTACTTACTATGTTCACTGGAACGGCTGTATTCATTGAATCGAATATGAGTGTTTTAACGTCTGGTATTGTTTCTAGAGGCTTGTTCGATAAATTTAAAATGAGTCGAGCACGATTGGCTTACATAATCGATAGCACCAGTGCCCCAGTTTGCATTTTGATTTTATTAAATGGGTGGGGAGCGTATATTCTAGGCCTATTAAGTAACTATGAATTAGAGCAATCAGCTGTCAGCATATTATGGGGAAGCGTTGCTTTTAACTATTATGCAATTATTGCTCTGTTGATTGTGTTTTACACCATTGTGTTTGATAAAGTACATGGTCCAATGAAGTTAGCAGAACAACAGTTAAGTAAGAGAAATGTAGACGTTAATGCAGGGCCAACCGCAACGAAGGCAAGGTTTATGTTGGTACCACTGCTGACATTGATCATCAGTATGGTCGGTTTTATGTTTTGGACTGGGGGCGGTGAGTTGGCAAAAGGCAGTGGCTCTAAGTCCGTGCTTTATGCGACTATACTGGCGTCGGCCGTGGCTTATTTATTATTATTAACACATAAGCGTTTTACACATCATCAACTTGTGGATGTAGGTTTTAAAGGAATTGGAGAGCTTTTACCGTTAGTGAGTATCGTACTGTTATCACTCACTTTAGGTGCGAGTTTAAAGGTTTTAGGCACCGGTGTATTTGTCGCATCATTAGTCGGTGATTACTTGCCACTTTACGCAATCGTACCAGTATTGTTTTTAACTGGGGCAGTAATGTCATTTACAACAGGCACATCATGGGGAACATTCGCTATTTTGATCCCGATTGGCGTGCCACTGATCCAAACGCTTGGACTCCCGCCTGAGCTGGTTATTGGCGCCATTTTAAGTGGTGGTATTTTTGGCGATCATTGTTCACCAATATCAGACACCAGTGCAGTGTCCGCACTCGCATCAGGATGTGATTTATTAACGCATGTAAAAACCCAGCTGCCATATGCTTTAGTGGGCGGGGTGCTGGCGTTAATCAGCTTTTTCATTGCAAGTATTCTACTTAT
>NZ_JAGJEF010000138.1:0-4056 GCF_018100875.1 Pseudoalteromonas sp. MMG012 | reverse complement strand
TTTCAGTGCTCCATGGCCTATTTCAGATAGAGATATGCTCACCCATTCATGCTTTACCCAAGTGAGCACCACGCATTATCAGTTACAAGTAAAAGATACGCAGCTTTGGCAAGTACACAGTAAAGCAATACCTGTCACACCTGTGAAAGCGACTTGGCAGCTTTATCAACAAGGCAGTGATCTTAGAATTGAGTATGTGGCTTATGCCAACCCAAATGGTGCACTGCCGAAGTGGCTCGTGAATAAGCAGACCTTGAAAAGTATTCGGTACACACTCATTGCGATAAGGTCACAGCTCAAAAATAAACAATACGCAGTCAGTAAAATTACAATATCTGGCGGTGCGTGCACCGATTTTTAACGGTGATTTTGCCAAGACAGCTCGCTATTGTTCAACTACACTCAATAAATCCTTTTTTCGTAGTTAAGTATTATGATTGATATTGACGACAAAGTATTGGACGACTTACGCTCAGGGTTTAGCCTGCCTGCAAAACCTGAAATATTGCAAAAGTTACAAGTAGAATTAAACCAAGATGAGCCCGAGCTTGGCACAATCGCAAAAATTATTTTAGAAGATGTTGCAACGTCAGCAGCCGTTTTGAAAGTCATTAATTCACCTGCTTATGGTATGTCGAGAACTGTGACTGATATTAAACAGGCCGTCATGTTTTTGGGCGTAAATTGTATAACGCAGTTGGTGACAGGGCATTTGCTAAAAAGTGCGTTTAGCCAAAATGATTGCAGTATTTCATTAGAACGATTTTGGGATAATGCATCTGATATTTCACAAATAGCGATGTTAATTGGTCGTCAAGTTAAGCCGACTATCCCCATCGAAAACTTGCAGTTAGTTGGCTTATTTCATGATGCAGGCATTCCCGCTATGGCGATGAAATACGATAATTATGCGCAGCTACTAACGAAAGTGGCCGAACGGCCAGAAAAAACATTGGTGATGTATGAAGAGCATGTATATCCAACAAACCATACGGTTGTGGGGTACTTCTTGGCAACATCATGGCACCTACCTAAATCAATATGCCAAATGATTCTACGCCATCATGACTGTGATTATTTAAATAGTGATCAAGACAAAGTCGATAAAGCCACGTTTGCTGCGTTGAAATTAGCTGAGAACTTGGCTTTTGAAGCAAAAAGCTTTCGCTCTTGTGCTGATTGGCACGCCTTTAGAGATGATGTGATGATTGCGCTAGAGCTCAGTGACGATGAGTACACCGATATCAAAGAAGATGTTGAAGAGTTTTTTATTCACTAAATTAATACCTGACATGGTCAATAGGTTTACACCTGATGTTTTTTCATGTTTGTTTTTTATACCATCAATTGCGCCGACTACCTAGTTACATTATGGTTTGTATTTGCAAACGTATATTATTTTCAGTTATTTACGACTGAGATGAGCCTTTGCAACTTGTACGAAAAATCGACAAGAAACAATAACATGTAAAAAGGATAGTTTAATGACCAATCATAAGCGGATCATAATATGCGTTGGGGTGATAACAAGCCTATTCGCTGTTAACCACGCACTCGCGCATAATAACATCAATGATGATCAATACCGTGAAATTCAACAGCAGGACGCTGCGTTAATTCATTCACCGCAATGGGCAACACGCGTAAACTGTAACACCGACCCTGAAGCACTGAATAAAGCCATATCTTACAGTCGTTGGACGATACAGCCGCGCAGATTTACAGTGAGCGGTGCGTGCTCTGGGCCCGTTATTATTGCGCAACGGAATATCGAAATTAGCAACGACGCAGAGCAAAGTGGCTCGATTGTACTGGGTACGGGCGTCGAGGCACAAGAAGCACTAAGAATTGCGAACAGCACTGTTGTTTTGAAAGACTTCAATATTCAAGTCGACAGTAATACGCGTGCCATAACCGTAACTCAGAACAGTGTTGCTACGTTACAAAATATCACGTCTAATGCTAAATCTTCTACCAGCGATGTACTTTATCCTTTTGTTATCACTGATAATAGTACCGCGTATATTTCACAATTCTCAAAATCTGGTTTTGCGATATCAGGCAGTTCGGTTGCACAATTTGATGCCGACAATGAAGACAATATGGTCGATGTATTAGATACCTCTATGGCACGTTCAAATACGGCAAACCGATTTTTAGCAGTGCAAGTGTCGGGCAATGGTTATTTTTTAGCAGATAATAAAACACACATCGATTCTTTGATGATCTGGAGCAAGGCCGCGGTTGATGTGAATCGCGAAAGCTCAGTGGGCCAGTTGCAAATGGGGGGGCAAACGTTGTTTGCGGCATATCGGAATTCGTCTATCACGGGGCCATATTTTTTGTATGGTAATGTGGTGTTTGAACTTGAGCATTCAACAGCCAGTAATTGGGTCAAAGTAAATAAACCGCAGTCTATTTTAGTGGGAAACAATGCCACAGTAAATGGCACGTTATACCCATCTTGGACGTGGGCCGGACAAGATGGCAGTGAGCCATAAAGGGATAAGAACGCAATTTAAACCCTTGTCGTGCATTGACGTGATTAGGGTTTAATTTTAGGTTCTAAAAACCGGACTTGAAACGTATGGGCTTAAAGTGAGGGTAAATGAATAGAAATAAAAATATGCGTATTGTGGTCACACGGTGTGCTTGGGTGGTGTCTTGTTAGTAAGCTTACTTTAATAAGAGAAAATAGATGACAGACATGCTTACAGAGACCGAATTAAACACTCAGGTATTACGGGCACAAACGGGTAATGTTGATGCTTTTACGTTGTTAATAAAATACTCTCGCAACGTTGTTGAGTGTATTGCAATAGGCATTGTTCGTGATATTGATGCAGCTAAAGATGTGATGCAAAAGGTGTATATCAAGGTATGGTCAGATATAAATCAACTTAAAGAACCGAGCTGCTTTTTATCTTGGGTTCGTCAAATTACGCGATATACCGCCATGAATAGCTTACGCCGCAATAAAGTAAACGTTGAATTAGATGTGGAGTCTGCCGCAAAGCTATTGGCAAAGTTAGCCTGTGACGGGGCTGATTTAGAAATGACACTGCAGCAAGCAGAGCAGAGACAACTCATCGCACATTTGGTTGAGCAGCTTCCAGATGAATCCCGAGAGATTACTTTACTGTATTATCGCGAAGAAAAAAGTTGTGAAGCCGTAGCGCGTTTGCTCGACCTTGAACCAACAACAGTCAGAAAGCGTTTACAACGAGTACGAGAAAAAATTAAGTCGCAAATATTAAACGACTATGGCCGTGTTATTTTAGCCAATGCACCAATAGAACTGGCGAGTCTTAGTGCCATAAGCATATCATCAACCCCTGTTGCGGCGTCGATTGGTGCAGCTGCTGCGCCAACACCTTGGTACAGTAAGTTGTTGATGATGCTAGGTGGGGCTGGTATTGGCGCACTAGCAGCGATGTTTGCGATATGGTGGAGTTCCCGCTTAGTTTCAAATAAGTTAGATAAGGAACGCGATAGGCAAGCAGTAACACAAATAAGAAATCATAATTTTATTGCAGTTGGTATCGGGGCTGGCGTCATGAGCCTAGGTTACGGGTTTACACAAGGTTGGCTAATTCCTGTATTGGGTTTTATGGTCATTGTGGGTTGGCTCGTTTGGAGCACATTGCATCTTAACAAGATTACCCACAAGCTGTGTGCGGGGGCCACTAAAAGCCAGCAAAGAGTACAGTATATTGGAGGGTTATTAGGCCTTATTTTTGGGGCTATAGGAGGCGGCGCAGGACTGTATTTTGGTCTTGAGAACAGTGGCCGCTTAGCTTATTTAATGTAAAAGAATACGATGTGATAGCACTCTGGATAGTGTTATGGCGTTGGGTTAACCTTCAGAACAAATTAACGATAGTGAGAGATGAGGCGCATCAACAGAGTTGATAGTTCTGTTTGTTTAGGCGCTTATAATTAAACGCCTAAGACTTTAAATTTACATAACCTCAGGTTTGGATAAGGGTTTTGGAATAGGAAATATTTTGTAAACAAACTTACAATCCAATGATGATATTTTGTTCAATATCAAGG
>NZ_JAGJEF010000137.1:0-4614 GCF_018100875.1 Pseudoalteromonas sp. MMG012 | reverse complement strand
GCTGCTACCCGACGTAAAAATCGGGCCAGATCGCTTTTTAGAAAAACCCTAATAGTTTGATGTTAGGGTTTTTTTGTGTCTGAAATTTGCTAAAGCGTGATCATTTTAGGGGTATAACGTGGGGTATCGATTTAACGCCCATTTGTCTGTTTAATAGGAATTAAGTGACAGATCAAATAACATAGGGACAGCATGAATTGGCGTTGTTCCCTAAAATACTATTTTTCTCTAGCTAGTGGCTTTAGTTTAACTAGTTGATCTCTTCTCACCTTTGAACCATGAGTGGTGTGCTTATTATCAGAAAAGCTCCCAAAATTTAGCACACGTACTTAGATGAATAATTTGTTATTTGCTTGATAAGGGGCGTTAAAAAGCCATCTTTACCGGTTAGGTCTTGGCCTGAACGCAGGGCTTCAACTGCTTTGTCTAAATCTAATTCTTTGCTCACGTATCATTCCCCTTTGTTGTATTCTAATGAAATAACAAAGAATTCTAAAAACTACCAACCAATGGGTCCAGCTCTATCTGAATTCGGAGAACTATATTAAACGAAGGCTATTTGTTGAAAATTAACAATTGCAAACTTTTAAATTTATGTTTATTTTGTTTACGCAATATAAATTTAAAAAGGATATTTAATATGAAAAAACATGCACTTTCGCTTTCTCTTTTCTCAATTCTAGCTTCAACGCATACTCTTGCCATTGACCACGATTTGGAAAATGCAGGGCAGGTTAATAAATTTATTAATAACGATTTAAACACCCCTGCTGTGGCTATGCAAACTAAACGTTTTTCTAGTGGGTCAGTTCAATCAGAAACGACTAATACAATTACACCAGCCTGTCCAACGCTCCTTACTGGGAACTTATATACACTTAGCAACTCTACTGCCGGAGATAATGTATGCTATCACTTTGAAATTACTGACAGAAGCAAGACTACAGCCTTGTTAGTAGGTCAATCTCAAGGAACTAATGTGAATTTAAGTATTATCAAACATAATCTAGATAATACGTTTACAGCAATCGGTAGCTCAGCAAATCCTGATAACCAAGATGAAGTAGTTGTAGCACTCACGGAACCAGGACACTATTACTGGTTTATGGAAGTTGTTGAGTCCGATGGGGCAGCATATAACTTTGGAGCGGCAGTTGCTAACGACCTAGACCCTTACGAGTTTAACGATACTTTGGCTCTATCAACGGTACTGCCAGACAGGCAAAATTCGATTACTGGTAATATGGACAGTATTAACGATGTTGATTATTATCAATTTACTGCGGTAAGAGGTCAAGATTTATCACTGAGCTTTTTTGATGGTTTAAGTGATGAATATGTTATTGAAATTTATAATAATGGATGGGTGCCTGTAACACCTAATACCTATCGAATCATTTCTGATTTACAAGAAAACCAGTCAATTAATTTAAGAGTCAGCGCGAATAAAGCGTTACCAGCTAACCCAGAAAATAACTATACGCTTAACATCGCATCTATAGTCGCATCTTTTAGCAACCATGTTATTACGGGTGAGAGTAACGTTAATCGCATTCCTTATTCGGTAAGAAAGTACTCAGGTCCATATCTTACAACGCAAGCATATAGACAGTTAAACTGGTCATTGATACTCAAAGATACAACGGGCGCACCAATTGAAGGAGCTGTCGCACAATTCACCTTTATTAAAAATGTCAATGATCCTCAGAACACTTTGACAACTTACAAAGTAAACTCCGATAGCAACGGTGCTATCTCAGAGCAAATCAGCCTAGGCGCTTGTAACCCAAATGCGACAGGCATTGAACACACCGAATATAGTTTTGGGTATAAAAATGAATGGCGCTCTGATGTTGAAGTGGGCCTATGGCGCATAGACATTCCAACAAACAGAGGTCTAGATGAGAAAGATAGATTAGATACCATCGGTATTGGCGGTGACAATGTACCTTATGTTTACTTTGGCCACATTTGTGATCAAGATCTGATTTCTAGTAACCCATCATAACAATATGAGGGCTTCTATGTTGTTATGAAGCCCTTTGTCTATCAGTATTTACTTGCTTTACTATTCAGTTGCGCAGAAATATTATCGTGCAACTGCATCCAATTACTTTCGTAACCCCATGCGCTTTTAAACTCATCATCGGCCTTTGAACTCCCTAGCATATCTTTAAGATCAAAAACTTGCGAAAAGTTTTCTTCGTTAACGTCATATTTTGCCCAGCCACGTACTTCCATATCAATATACTTCAAATAGCTAGACTTAAACTCATTCGCAGCGGCAACAAACTCATCGTTTCCATTTAAAGTTTGCTCTACCAATGTTCGCTCATCTTCCGTTAAAGAGCCTGTAACTTGTAATTCGCCAGATTCCGTTATCGAAATGCCCCAATCTTTATTTGTTAGCTGTGGTTGCTGTTCATTCAGCTCAGAAATAACATTTTCGTATTGCTTAGTCATTCGCTCAACTGATTGAGAAAGATCTCCGCCTGGTGTGTACAGGTGAACGGTTGCAAGCGCGATATCATCAAGCGCTTCATCTACCGTTTTTTTTACAACTTCATCGCTAGATGATATGGAGACGGGTCGATCATAAGTTGGTGTAGGATCTTTGACGGAGTTTTTATGATAGACGTCTGCAAGCATCTCTTGTTGATTTGACAGTTCAGCTTTACTGCTTTGTGGTGACGCTTGCCCCTTGCTAACGGGAGAGGCGGCTGATTGTACCAAATTACCACCCTGTGTACCAATTTCCATACTTTTTTCCTTGTACTTTGCAATCTTAACTTGTTATCGACACGTTAAATATTTTCTTGAGTATATTCAACTATAAAATCGAAAAGTACAAAGTTGATTTTTAGTTTATTTCAATTTATGTTTGGTTGTGAATTATTATGCAACGACAAAAGTGTTAATTGTCTTTTTTGGTAGCACCATTTGCCGCTCAGTTGACATAGAAACGCGGATGAAAAATAAATAAATTTATCCTTTATTTCACCCTAGGGGTATAGGGTGGGGTATCATCACTTTCTCCCATGTTAATAGTTCAATAGAAACAAATTCTTAAGCTCTATATGGGCGGCATGATGTAAGCGGGTTTTAACCCAAATATCTGTAGTTCAAATCATGTAATAAAAAGCCCGAATAGCAATATTCGGGTTTTTTATTACCCAGTCTACACTTACAACTCCCTTTTTTAATTGTTATTAAGCACTAATCACTAATCTAAGTAAGCGACTAAATAAACTGCAAAAGTGGTGTGCACTGATTGAGCATCATTAAGGCTGCTCATATATAATGTTTGAGATTGTCATGTTCGCTGAAGGTTACCTTGGTATAGCTTTTAACTTTTATTGTCATCTTTGACTGCAAGCGTGGACATTTTTATGTTTATTTTAATTAAAATAAATATAATCAGTGCTTTGTTTTTATTGCTATTTTAGTAGGGCGTAAGGTTTGATTGATCCAGTAATACTGGTATTGACTTTAGTAATGGTTGGGCAGGTGTTGTTAAGCGTTCCAGTATTACTTGGGAAGGTGAAGCATTTACCTGTAAATTTACCACTCGCATTGTTTCTATTAGCATGTGGTGTTTTAGCCATGGTGACGATTGTACGTATTCAATTTTTAGACTGGTATCAGGTTTTTAGCGCATTGGCGTTTCCTACTTTGTTGTTGTTATGTCCGTGTTTATGGCTTTATGTTGAAGGAATAACTTCGGACCAGCGGTGGAAGCCAAACCGAGGTCATAGCCGCCACTTTGCATTGCTTTTACCTGGATTGTTAGTGAGCGCGATGATGTTGTTTCTATCAAAGGAGGAACATACGGCACTATTTATTGATGATCTGGATGCGACAACCCTTATCGGGATTGTTGTTAGTATTAGCTTGTTAGTCATTATGGTACTTTGGCTCGGGCAATGTATTTATACCACTTACCTTATTGTGCGCCGTTTAATTCTTTATAAAAAGAGATTAAAAGATACTTTTTCAAATCATGAGGGAAAAGAGTTAAATTGGCTGCTTTTCATAGCGGGGAGTATTTGGCTTTTGATCCTGTCGACCGCCTTTTATTCTAATATAATGAATAGCTTGCTATTTAATGTTAGAGCTGAGGCTGTGTTGTCATTGTTATTAATTTGGAGCGCGGCTCATTATGGTTTGCAGCAAAAATCTGGCTTACTGGAATATGAGGAAGAGAGTGATCGCGAATTGTGTCAAGGTGAAGATAGGCTAGTGTGTAACGAACGCGCTGAGGCAATAAAGGTTAATAAGATAGCGTTAGCAGAGAGAGAAAATAAAAAGTATCAACGTTCAGCGCTGAGTGTTGAGCAGGCTAATCGAATTGCTGTCAAAATGAATGATGTAATGAAAACCGAAGCGCTATATTTAGATTCGACATTATCGTTACTGAAACTATCACGGCATCTTACTATTTCACCAAATTACATTTCTCAAACACTCAATGAAACGTTATCAATAAACTTTTTTGATTTTATTAATCAATGGCGTATTGAAGCAGCTAAGCCTAAAATTTTAGAAAATAAAAGTACCATCTTGGAAGTGGCACTTGAAGTTGGATTTAATGCTAGGTCTTCCTTTTATAAAGCA
>NZ_JAGJEF010000136.1:0-4675 GCF_018100875.1 Pseudoalteromonas sp. MMG012 | reverse complement strand
TCTAAATGTATCAACTACTTGAGAAAAATCCCGCGTACCTGTATCTGTCATTCGACGACGATAATGAATGGTATCTCCATACTCAGCGCCATGCTCAAGCAAATCGTCGCCCATTGCTTCAGAGTAAGTAAAATCAAACCAAATCGGTTGTGGTGCCATTTGTTGCTCTGACCAACGCTTTGTGTACATTGCCTCTGTAAATAAAGTCGTTTCATTTGATAGCTCATAATTAATAAGCCCTGTTAAATTTAAGCTCTTCATCGGAGTATACAAATAGCTGTCTTGCGAATAATTATATGGATCTGATTCTGGATTATATTCACTATAAGAGCCATCAGGACGACCTTGTAACTCTTTACCGCTCTCTAAATATACATGGCCATTAGGTGTAATTGAGGATCCCCCACACAGTAACTCTTTACCGTCATCACTTTCCGTAATTGGGCATGCGGAAAAATTACGGTCCGTTTGGCTTGCTTCACCGCGGTCCATATATTGCAAACCAAAGACCATATTTCCTTTATCAAAACTATTGCCAATAGTAAGAGCAATGCTATTTCTTTGTGCATCTCCTTCACTACTTAGACCTGTCTGAGCATTTAATTCCGCTCCCTCGACATCATCTTTCAAAATAATATTAACCACACCTGCAACTGCATCGGTGCCGTAAACAGCAGAAGCACCATCTTTGAGTACTTCTACATACTTAATCATAGATACAGGTATCGTATTTAAATCAACTGTAGATGCGGCCCCAGTACCAGAGTTAATCATACGTCGGCCATTGACAAGTACTAAAGTTCTTTGATCCCCCACCCCGCGAAGGTTGATACTGGCATTGCCGCCTGAGCCATTATTAACTCCAGGGTTGGTCATAGCGCCACCAGCAGCAGTCATATCTTGTAAAATATCATCAATGGTCACGGCGCCTGAGGCTTTGATATCCTCAGCACCAATGATTGTAACAGGACTTGCTGTCTCCATATCTGAGCGCTTAATTTTAGACCCCGTCACTTCTATTTTCTCAATTGGTTTATCGATACCCTGTGCGCGTACACTATTCGAAATCATGGGAATAGATGCAATAATAGACAATGCTATAACTGATTTTTTCATACTCACCTTCTACACTTTTTCATGGCCAAATTACAGCCAATAACGTTTGTTTAATTTGTGTGAAAGCTAAATTAGAGCCACCAAGATGAATGAAAAATGACTAACGGTTCAGTATGAGAGCAGTGCATGAAATTGAAGTTAACCGTGGGTTAAAAAACAAGTTAACGATACAATAATTTACACTTATTTTTTTTTAAAACAACAAATTAAGACGAGATATTACGAGAGGAAAAGAGAAGTAAAACTGCGTTTCAAGCTGTTAAATCATGTAACTATCCATATGCTGTAAATACAAACACATGGGATAGCTAACGATTAAGCTTACTCACTTACATTATTGCGTCCCCGTTTTTTAGCACGATATAAAGCTAAATCAGCATGCTTTAATACTTGATCGAAGTGTTGTTTTGAACTTTTTTGTGCTACACCAATCGAGATTGTCACCTTAACCGTTTTGTAGGATTGTGATTTATGCGCTTTTCTAAACTTTTTTCCAACGCGTGAAGCATCCCGGATCACCATATCGTAGCTCGCGACATCCTCTCGTAAACTTTCTAAATATGGCAGACACACCTCTGTATTTTTACGTGGAAATACCGCTGTAAACTCTTCACCACCGTAACGAAATACGCGTCCCCCTCCTTTGATATTTGTAAGCTTTGTCGCTACCAACTTTAAAACTTGGTCGCCAATATCATGACCATAGGTATCATTAAACTTTTTAAAATGATCAATATCAATCATCGCTACCGTGTAACGACGACCCAATGATAATGACAACTGCTTGAGTGCTCTTCGTGTTGGTAACCCTGTTAAGTCATCTCGATAAGCTAGAAAGTAAGACTCGATACATACAACTAAAAGATAAATCAGTGCCACCATGACACATATAACTTCCGCAGATAAAGCAAGGATGTTTGAACTATACAGCTGCCATATCAAGCTGCTTGTAAACAATACTGCAACAGTAAGATCCTTGGATTTGAGACTCAATAACAGCAATAAAAAACCAAATACAGCGCTTGGAAAAATGACAGGGAAATACTCTTTAAGCTCTATTAGTAAGTTGACTTGAGATACGAGCGAAACAATTTCAACATTAAATTTCAGCCAATAAAAAGAAACACCGGCACATAAAATGAAGTAAATAATGCGTGAGACGGCATGAATTGACAAAAAGGCGCGATCTTTTATTAAAGCTAGTACTGTAAACCATAGTGATATACTTAAAATTAACCAAGACTGGTTTTTCCGCCACCAATCTGACCAAAACACGGCTTCCTGTTGACTAGCTATAAATAGTAACCAAACGAGACATGCAATCGCTATTCGGCTGCGATTAAATTGCGCAGCAAAAAATGTCATTAATACTAATAAGGGTATTGATAGTGATGAGATAACACCGTTCCGAGATTCCCAAAGAGGATAAAAGTAAACAAGAGAAGTATAAAATATGTACGTGCTCACCACAGTTATTATAGTCGACTTAAAGCCTGGAAAATTAAACAATATACCCTCAAAAGTAACAAACGGTCTTTTGCTGTGTATTGTAAGGTTGGGGATAATATAATACTACTTTTTAGTTTCTATCAGTACTTAGTACTTTAGCTTAACATCCATAAACTGTATTTATTTTAACCAAAACAAAGATTGATTATATAATTGAATATAATATACAATAAAAACCTACACTGATGTAGGTATACATTCTGAACATAACTATCAACGTACAACAAGGAGCTAAGTCATGAAGATATCTATAAATAAAAAACAATTAAAACAACTCACCCCAACCAATACGCTTTCAGAAGCAGCGACACTTTACGTAGCTGGCGCAGGTCCCAAAACAGCGCGAGCATGTAACAGCAGAGGCTGTAACGATACTGTACATTGCACAGGCCAAGAAGTATGCTGGGATCATACAACGCCAGAAAGAGGTTGTAGATAAATAAAAGTGCGTCGCCCTTTTGTAGAGTGGCGCCTATCCATAAACTTTAATCGACCCAGTAACTAAATCTGGGTAATTGCCTATCATTAATCCCCATATAAGGTTTTAGATAGGCAGACTATGAATAGAAAGAACTAGAAGCATTTGCTGAACAAGCCGCTAACTCAATAAAGTTAGAAGCCGACTGAACTGATTTTCGTAAAATGCTAACCAAGGTCACTGTTGAAGCAGCACTCAATGCTGAGCTAGACAAACATCTTGGCTACGCTCGTCATGAAAAATCTAGTAAAGAGAATTATCGTAACGGTTATTCATCTAAAACCGTTCGCACTGAAGATGACGAAGTTGATTTAGATGCTCCACGCGATAGAGACTCAAGCTTTGAGCCTGTGCTCGTTAAGAAGAATCAAGCCCGTTTTACCTCAATGGATGACAAGATTTTATACCCGTACTCCAAGGGCATAACCACGCGTGATATCGTTGCGACCTTCAAAGAAATGTAGGATGTTGATGTTTCAGCAACGCTCATTTCCCGCGTGACTAACGCGGTAATTGAGTAAGTCGTTGAATGGCAAACTAGGCTTTTAGATGCGGTTTACCCCATTGTTTACCTCGATTGTTTAGTGGTAAAAATCAGACAAGATAAACAAGTTTTGGCAAACTATAAGCGGATGTGTTCTTGCTTAACTGTTTGAGTCGTTTCATTTATTATGCTTATCAATGGCGACATATCCAACATTTAGGGACATCGCTGATGTTTCACCCGCTTTTGAATATGTCGATATAATCTAGTCTATGTATCAATACAGGTAAACCTCACTAAGGTTTGCAGTAAGTAATCAAGCTCTGATTGCTGCTGATAAGTGAGTGAAAGCAGCATTAATCGCTTTTTGTATTGTCGCCTTACACATGATCTCTAACGTGATAAGCTCAACTTCTAATATTTTCCGCTCACGCTCCAGTTCAACTTCAAGTTCTTCTTCAGTCAATTCTCCATCTAACATTGCTTGTATTAAAGGCTACAAAGAATCTTTTTCCGCTAACAATGCTTTTTGAAAAGGTTTCATTAAGTCCTCGACGTTATGCTCAACCACATTTAATGCTGCCTCTAGCATTTCATCGAGTAGCTTTTGTGTATTCATTACTTTTTCCTTAATGTTATTGCTTCATTTGCTCACCACGAACCATTGCTAAAAATACACGCTGATATTGTGCTCTACGTCGCTTAATTATGAAATCTGAAATCGTATTATTTTTTCGATGGGTAAGCTGGTCTTGTTGCCACATAGTTTGAGTCATCGTAACTTGCTTAGTCGTCAATTCATTCAGCTCTCGTACTTTTTGTCGTAAAAGTAAAGCCGACAATTCAACATCTATCTGTATATACCCTTTACTGCTAACTTGATAACTTCGCTTTTCAACAGGTTGTAGAGCCAACTCTAAATAAAAGCGCTCTACTTGTTTTGCCACATTCATCATCTGTTGTTGAGACTGATGGTCATAATCAGAAACTAACTGAACTGAACACCCACTTGATAAGCCAAGCAACAGCCCACTCACTATCAACAAAAATACCTTTGATACCAATCTGCTTAAGTATGTGATCTAATA
>NZ_JAGJEF010000135.1:0-5075 GCF_018100875.1 Pseudoalteromonas sp. MMG012 | reverse complement strand
TTTGCCAATTTAGTTCTTGCCACTCGTTCAGAGTTATTTTTCCTTTCAAGAAAGTGCAACAACTGAGGTTTATGCGTTTTTATTTGCTCAGCCAACGCAGCAGTCATTGCGCCTTTTGGTGCTTTTACTTTCAAAGTGCCAGAATCTGAAACTAGCTGAATATTTTTTTGTTTTAGCTCTTCAAGCAAGTTTATCATTTTGATTAAAACTCCATTTCTTCAAAGGTCTCACTGTCAGCATTGTGCTGCTCTGAGATAGGTTGAGATTGCGTTGCATCAATAAACTGCGCCAATTCCTTGATTGTTTGGAAAGCAAATAAATCTGCAATTTCAAAAGGGTAATTCCAATGTATCTGGATTCGATCGAGAATACTCATTGCATGAAGCGAGTTACCGCCTAAAGCAAAAAAGGTCTGAGTAATACTTAGTGATTCACTATTACCAAGACACTGCCGCCAGATTTCCTCTAGCGCTATTTCCGTTATGGTTTGTGCCTCTATATATTCAGCTTTTGGCGCAGAGATCTCCATTTCCATGAGTGCATTTCGATCAAGCTTCCCATTGGCTGTTACCGGTAACACATCTAGCGCAATAAATACGCTCGGCACCATATAATCTGGAAGCGACAAAAGTAATTGCTCACGCAAAGATTCCGATAAAACCTTTGTATCCATCGCGCTTGCACAAAAAGCAACCAGATGCTCTCTTGAGTTACGTATTTGCAAACTTACAAATGCTTGTTCAATGCCATCACATGCCTCAATTGCGCTCTGTATTTCACCCAGTTCGACTCTGAGTCCTCTAATTTTCACTTGATGATCTAAACGACCTAAAAACTCTATGGCGCCACAAGCCAAACGACGTACCAAATCACCTGTTCGGTAATATCGTTGCTGTGGGCGATTATATATATTTGCCTCAATGAATTTATCTTGAGTTAATTGTGCTTGTTGAAAATACCCTCTGGCTAATCCTGCTCCTGCAATCAACAACTCACCAGGTATCCCTATAGGCTGCTCGACCATGTCGGCACTGACGACAACACAGTTAATGTTATCAATAGCATATCCAATAGGAATACTGTGTGTTTGTGAGTTATCCTTACGGCAATCCCAGTAGCTCACATCAATTGCGGCCTCTGTAGGGCCATATAAATTATGAAGCTGTGCAGTAGATACCTGCCTAAATTGCTCCCGATGATTGAACAGTAATGCTTCACCACTACAAAAGACCTGATGCAACGATTTACAGTCTGAGACATTACTATGCTGCAAAAATGCTTGTAGCATCGAAGGAACGAAGTGACAGTGTGTCACCCCCTTATCCTGAATCAAGGCAGCTAAATATTTAGGTTCCTTATGCCCTCCAGGTCTGGCCATTACGATACTTGCACCTACAAGCCACGGCCAAATAAACTCCCACACCGATACATCAAAACTATAAGGAGTCTTTTGCAGTACTTTGTCATGCTTAGTCATGCCATACTGTTTCTGCATCCATAGCACTCGGTTTAACAAAGCTTGGTGTTCTACCATCACCCCTTTTGGTTTACCTGTGGTGCCAGATGTAAAAATCATATAGGCCAAGTTTTTCTGGCTTAACCCTTGCAATTCAAATGTCGTGCATGGGTACTGACCAAGTTTTTCTTGGCTTTGCTCAGTGTCTAATACAATGATCTGACGTGTACGTAAACACGTATGATCTTTCAAATGATTCTGCGTTAAAACACACACATCTCCCAGTTGATCCAAAACCCCGATATTACGATCATCTGGCATACTAGGGTCAATAGGCACATAAGCCCCCCCAGCTTTGAACACAGCTAGAATTGCAATGGCCATACTACTATGGCGCTCAAGGTATAAGGCCACAAAACTTTCTACTGTGACCCCTTGCTCTTGCAATAACCTAGCAAGACGATTAGCTGCTTCATCTAGCTCTCGATACGTAAGCACTTGCTCACCATCGAATATTGCTGGACTTTGTGGCCTGCTTTGCGCAAATTTCGCCACATATTGATGTGGCAGTAATGACAAATCATATGCGTACTGAGTGTCATGCTGCTTTGCTAATAATGCAGCCTCATCATGAGTAATTAAGTTGATGTTTCCTAGTTCTTTTCTCTTCGCCACTTGGCTAAAAATAGCATCAATATGGTGCTTCAGTTGTTCCGCTTCCGAGGCTTGGAAAAACTCTCTGCGATAACCTAGTGTCAGATGCACGTTGTGCCCGTTACTCACTATAAGCGTTAGCGGCACTGCACTAGATTCAGCACTTTCACTATTTTCAATCACTATTTCAGCATCGCTTTTTGAGCGTTCAGTCGCAATATCACTTGGATAGTTCTCAAATACAACAAGACTATCAAACATATCCACACCAGCAGGTATGGCCGTTTCCTGTTGAATCTCAGGTAATGTTAAAAAGCCATTCTCTTGACCATTAAGTTGATTATCATGGAGACGTTTAAGCTGAGAAAGTAAAGAGAGATCACCAGTAAAGTCTACTTTAACTGGAATCGTGTTAATAAATAATCCCACCATTTTTTCAATATTATTAACTTCGGCAGGACGGCCTGATATCACAGTGCCAAATAACACTTTTTGATTGCCGCTATAACGCTGTAACAAATAACCCCAAACCCATTGGATCACGCTATTTAGTGTTACTTTCGCTTCATTCGCCAACAGACTTAATTGCTGACTAGTGTGCTCATCTAATTGCCAGCTTAGTTCTGTATAGCCCTTTTCTTCAGATGAAGTTTGCTGGTTTAGCAGTGACGTTGGACCATTAAAGTCGCTCAAGTATTCACGCCAATAATTCAAGGCTGATTGCCTATCTTTTCTTTGCAACCAGTCATAATAACCATCTAGTGAAACAGGGGCTGGTAGCGGCTCTTTATGATTGTTCGTATCACCAAAATACGTGCGTAATAACTCTCGATACACTATTGGAATACACCAGCCATCTAAAATAATATGATGATGGGTCCACATAAGTGCATAGCGCTGTAATTGGTAGCGTACAATGGTTACTCTATGCAATGGAGCTGAGTTCAACGCCATTGCTTGTTCACGGTCCTCCTGTCGTATTTTTTGCAAAGCGCTACACTGTTGTTCTGCGTTTAATTCACGCCAATCTAAATACCGTATTGGCATTTCTACTGGATTTGCCAGTACAAAACGATAAAGTCCATTTTGCTCAATCGCAAAACAGCTACGCAGCATGTCATACCTTTGTGTTACCTGTTGCCAAGCGTACGACATTCGTTGAACGTCTAAATCCCCGCGGATCTCTGTCACAACTTGCGTGAGGTAGGCCTGCTCATCCATTTGACTTTGAAAATAGATACCATGCTGTAGCGGTGTTGCAGGGTAAACTCCACTCAATATCCCAAAACGGTGTTGCCATTTATCTAATTGAGGTTGTTTAAAGGCAACAAACGGTACATCTGAAGTGGTGAGTTTAGGTATACACCCTTCACAATGGTCGGCAATGGATTGCAACGCTCTAATGAAGCACTCCTTGAATCGCAGCATCGTTTCCGAGTGAAACTGCTCATCACTATAATCAATCACAAACCGCAAGTTACCGTCACTGACTTGACCATTTATCGCAATGGCAAAATCTCGCAAAGTCTCAGCATGGAGGTTTGATCCCATATGCTCATCTGCAAGTGAAAATCCATCTTGTGCATGCGCCGCAGAAGCTTCTATTTGCCCTAAGTAGTTAAATAGTATTTGCGGTTCAAACTGTTGCAATAAACCTAGATCGTTTGCATTTTTGAGATTTTCGATTACCCCAAACCCAATTCCATGATCTCTAATTGACCGTCTACGCTCTTTCGTAGAAATAATGGTGCCAGCAATATCCGATTTTTCGACGTTCAACAGTAATGGGTACATTGACGTAAACCATCCCACCGTTTCGCTTAAGTCTAACTCAGGAAAAATAGGGACTCGTCCGTGACTTTCAAGCGCTACTGCAATACGTTCGATTGCAAAGGTCTCATATAAAGCTATCGCCAAACCACTTAGCAACAAATCATCTACACCCGTGTGATACGCTTTATTGGCTGAGCCAATCAATTTCCCAGTTACTTCATCTGATAAAGTAAGTCCTAGTGTCTTACTTTGGGTACGTAAACTTGGTTGCATGTTACGTTTCGAAAATGGTAATAACTCACTACCTAATGCCATTTGTTGCTGCCAAAAAGTACCTTCTTTTGCTAAAAAATTATCGCTATGCGCTATTAGTTTTGAGCTCCATTGTTGTATTGATGACGTTTTTTGCGGTAACTGTAAACGCGCGTTATTTTGTTGTTGTCGCCATAAACGTTGTAAATCTTGAACAATAACACGCCAAGAGACACCATCGATAACAAGGTGGTGAGCAACCAATAGCAAGCGCGCTTCTGTGTCGCTCGTTATTAAAGTGGCCTTAAATAAATGACCAGCGGAGATATCAAAGTTAGTTTGTGCATGGGCTGATATGTCAGTAACCGCTGCCTTTGACCAACTTTCAAGCGTAACAACCTCAACACATCGCGTTAGTTGTAACTGCTCTATTGCCATAAACTGGCCATGCCAATCATCGTTATTGGCAATAAACCTCAATCTTAAAGCATCATGCCTATTAAGTAAGCAATACATCGCCCCTTGTAAAAACATTTTCGACAACTCAAGTGGGACATTAAGCATAATTGACTGATTGTAATGATGTAAGGCAGGCTCAATGCTTTGCTGTAAAAAGCGTTTTTGGATTGGGAGTAAGGTAAATTCCCCAGTCAAAGGGGCTTGTTCAGCACTTATCTGAGTGTGCGACTGAGCAAGTAGCGCTTGTTCTGCCACCGAGGGCGCTTCCATTATTTGCTTAAGCGTAAGATGCAATCCACACTCGCGCGCTTTAGCAACCAGCTGAATTGCCAGAATCGAATCACCACCCACCGTAAAGAAATGATCGTGCACACCAATATCATCATTTGCGAGTAGTCGTTGCCATATTTTCAGCAAATTTTGTTCAGATGTATTTCTCGGTCCCTCAAACGTCACTAGCCCCTCAGCAGCCTGATGTTGC
>NZ_JAGJEF010000134.1:0-5824 GCF_018100875.1 Pseudoalteromonas sp. MMG012 | reverse complement strand
TTTAATGATGCAATTACACGTTAATAAAATAGGGGTCGAACTTGAGACCCCATACAGTGTGTTAGTGCACTCAGGTAAGTCTTTAACTGATTTAGAGGCGACATTTAATCAGTGGTTATCCAAAGGGTTATCATTGTTGCAACTAGAGTTGCCTGAACTATCAGGCACAACAGAGCAGATTCAGCATTTATCAGATATAGAAATAGTATTACCCGAATTGGATTGGCAGGCCATTGAGCAGAATTCACAACCGTATTTTAATGCGGTTGTGAAACCCATAATCATGGCAAGTTTACAATCAGAATTTGATTCAGGTGTGCATGATATAATGCTAACTCAGGGGGGGTATTCGCGACCGAGCAATGGCACTTTAGGGGGATCACAAGGGCCATACAGTCCGCTTTGGAGGCATTTTGTTAAGACTTATTGTGCGCATCCGGCACGCGACGTTGTTAATACACAAAGAAATAACCTGCAGGGGGTAATTGCAAGTCACTTTAAGTTAGACAAAGTCATGTTAGAAAAATTGATTCAAGATGCTGATTGGCCCGCTACGCGAGGTCGTTTGATCAATTTATTTAATGATAGTCGTACAACTTTGGCTAATATTATGTTCCCTTTATTGCATGTTATAGAGCGGAATATGCATGGGGGAAACAAAAATGAGGTGTCGTATTTCACGGATATATTGATGAAGCTGTCGGTTCATGATGTTGAGCGATTTTGGATGTATTTAGAGCAAACTTATATTCAATATGTGGCTCAGCCATTACACCATGCTCAAACAGTTTCAGTGATACTCAAGAGTTATCATTGTTATGTATTTTGCCATGTGTTTACACAATCACACTTGCAACGTGTATTAGCTGGTTTGGGTTCAAAAGGGTCGCAGTTAAAGCTAAATACATGGTTTGCACTTCACCCTCAAGGTACTACTGTCAATCATCCTGCGCTAATAGGCCTTGAACGTATTTTGGATGATATAGAAGTGCATTATCAAAGTGCGAGTGAAAATCAAGCGATTCAGTGGATAAACGAGGTAACAGAAAAGAAAAAGCCAGCTTTAGGCCTTAATGTATATACAGATATGTCTCACTATGACCAATTGCCTGAATCGTCATTGATCAGTATGGCCGTTGATAGAGCCGCGTCTGTGCACTTTAGTGCGCGTTTGTATCAATTGCAAAGCACGTATCGACTATTAAATACATTGCAAGTTGGCGCGATGTTACCGGCTATGTTTACTATAAAGTGGTCACAGTTACAGCAGGAGTTACAAAGAAGCCACCAACTCCCCATCCAGTTTCGTATGGCCTTAGAAGCTTTTGTGTTATCGGCCAGACCCGAAATAGACACGCATCGATATGTAATACAACGTCTTGAATTGTTGCACCTCTATATCAACCGTGAGGTGGCACAGCTCAGCTTTGCTGATAAGCCGCAACACCTAAGTAAAATAAGAGTGTTACTGAGTAGCTTTTCAGATGTGCCAGTTGCGTTAATTATTAAGCTCAGAGAACTGATACTGTCATCAAATGATGTGTCTGATGCGGTAGCGCGACAGCGCAAGGGACATGTGTTAAATGAGGTTGCGCTTTGGTTGGAGCACTATCAGAAACGCGTACAATTGTCTATAACGCGGCATTCTGAAAGCTACTTGCCTGCGTTTAACATTGATCAGAATAACGAACGGGCTCAGGTTAATCGCACCGAGAGTGTGGCAACTGACTTATTGATGACTGGCATTGAAGCTATCGAGGCAGATATTGGTGAAGCCGACTATTTCTATTGTGATATTCGGGTTCGCTTGAAATATCTTGAACCTCTTTTAACACAAAGCCAATGGTTAGGCGCTCAACAATACCTAGTTACGCATGATTATGTCGGGTTACTCCAATTCATAAAAGACCCAGAGCATATGGCCATTGCAACGCAAAGCTCGACGACGAATGCTGTAACGAGGTTTCGTTCAAGGGGGCTTGTTGCTACGGATAAAACAAATCATGAGTTTGAAAAAGAGCAAACTCAGCATTTAGCTGGTGTATGTGCAGCATTGGCAGCTCGATTGAATGATATACAAACCAATAATGGCAAGCGAGTTGAAAGAGCGAATAATCAAGGTTCGAGTCATCAAGGCTATGAGGAGGTGTCAACAGGTGTGCCGGTTTTATCTACAATCGTGTTAGATTTGATAAAATCGATGGCAATTCATTTAGAGGCTATATCACTTCAAAAGGGTGATTTTGTGCCGTCACAGCACCAGTTATATGAGCGACTTACTGAACTACTGACCTGGCTTAATAGCCAATATCAATTGTGTGTTAAGCACAGAAATACTTTGCCTATTCTTAATGAAATCATTGTGTCTATTGAACAGTTGGTCGAGATTAAAAAGCGCTTTGACGACATCAACCCGAGCCTTAGTCGCGCATTACAACGCGGCATATATTGGACTCTTCCTTTAATAGAGTGGGGGGCTGAAGCGCTTATAGAGTTAGGTCAAACCAACGCGAAAAAAACCATGCAGGGTGACTGTGAACCGAGTGCAGATGAACATCCCGTTGTGCATGTACAAACTGCATCGTTAGAGAAGAATCTCTTAGAGGTTGACACTCAGCGTGATGATAACAGCAGTGTGAGTGTGTTGTCAGGCGAAAGGGAGTCGGCACTGATACATCAAGTATTGTCATCTATTGAGCCAATTTTTTGTATCCATAATTGGCAAGAGGCGAAAAGGCAGTTAAAGCAGCTACGGCGTATGGCAACGAGACAACTACCAACGGTTAATAATACCCTGTTTGAGGGGAAGGCCGACTACGGTGTTTTTGAGCTGCAAATGTTACATGATGCGGGAAGTGAAGAGACACGTTATCAAATGCCGAACTCAGAGGGGCTAATTCAGTCATTGAAAAATGCTGTTTCAGTGATTGAAAATAACCTGATGACTCAGAACAACAAGCACAGGCAGCAACTGTGTGAGCATGGCCTTGAACAATTGTTAGTTCAGGGGGAGCAAACCATCACCGCGATGCGCTGCCAGTTAATGGATAATGAAGCA
The DNA here is from genome assembly GCF_018100875.1 of Pseudoalteromonas sp. MMG012. Classification (NCBI taxonomy): domain Bacteria; kingdom Pseudomonadati; phylum Pseudomonadota; class Gammaproteobacteria; order Alteromonadales; family Pseudoalteromonadaceae; genus Pseudoalteromonas; species Pseudoalteromonas sp. MMG012. Next base: position 2,766 of record NZ_JAGJEF010000134.1, on the reverse strand, counting down.
TTAGTTAGTGCCGATGCCGGCATTGTTTTGCTCTGGCCTTTTTTAACGCCATTGTTTGCTAAATTAGGACTATTGGATATGAAATCGGAGCCTACGCAGGGGCAATTTGTTGACGAACGAGCCCGTGCGAAAGCGCATAGTATACTGTGCTTTATTGTGGGGGTAGACCCTATGGTTCACGCGACTTACACCATTAACGCATTACTTGGGTTACCACCTACATGCGTTGTGGAAACTCCAGAGGAGGTGCTTGAAAGTGAACATAGTGCAGTTGAACATATGCTCGCAGTGGTGATTTCGCGTTGGCATGCACTGCAAGATATGTCTGTTGCGACGTTCTCTGCATTGTTTTTACAGCGTGAAGGGCAAGTGCAGCTGACAGAAAGAGGACTTGCTATCAGCATTCAAAACAAGCCGCAAGATGTACTAATGATGCGTATGCCATGGGGACTTGGCTTAATTCAGTTACCCTGGTTGCCCGAGTTATTAATTGATGTTAAATGGCACAGCGGCTTTTAACACTACAATATACCGTAAGCATTTATATTATTTGGAGGACAGTTATGTCACTAGTTCAAAATTCGACGTTACACCAACTGATCAATGAGCATCAATCACGTTATGAGCAATATGAAATAGCACGCCAAAAAGCTGATGATCAAGCTCAGCATACAAAGGAGCACTGGTACTTTACATTAAATACGCTGTTTGTCAGTCATGTATTACCGCAATTGGAGTCAGTAAAAGGACTATTGGCTGAGCACGGCTTTGAGTCAAATATTGTGGTTCAGAGAAAGGCAATACAAGCAATGGATGGTTCAGTAGCAGATGCCATTACACAAATCACTTTTTCATTATCGGGTTTACACAGTAGTGATAATACATTGATAGAGCAAAATAATAATATCAACCGCTTATTGTTTTTTACAGCTGAGCATTCGATGCACATACATGCGCGTTATATTACTGATATTGCATCAAGTGAAACACAAATGATGTATTTCTTAGACGAAAATGCAGCATCAAATACGCAAAGACCGCCTTGGACTCATACGCCGGAACAGCACCAATATTGCCCACCTTGTTATGATCATGGCAGCGAATCACATAGCGTGATCAGTGATTTCATTAATTTTGTATTTTTACAAATTAGAGGAAAATTAAACCCATAACACCGTCGCTATCAACGACCTGCAGTTTGTTATTTCAAAGCAAATCGTGTGGTGTTTGTGGGTATCTCAAACTTTTTTTCATAGTGTTTATCGAACACATTGCATTTTTTCTTCACACATTCTGCAGTACGACGTCTTCAATTTGAGCAAACACATTAAGGTGACTTATGGCTGACTATATCAGTACATTTAATCATGTATTTACCAAATCGGAAGTTGAAGTTGATATTTTTAATGTGGACATAAATACATTGGGGTGTTGGCAAACGTTACAACAAGCGGGTTTTGAGCCTGCAGAGCTACTGACCATATTCCGTCAGCAATATTGTGTTGAGATTTGGCAGCAAATAAAAGGTGAGTGTATTCGCGATCAGTTTGTTGCTGATCTGCTATTTAAAGCTGCGGTGAGAGGTTACTTAGAAAATTTACTTTTACGGTTACAAAATGCCTACTCGTTACCTTGTAACGGCATGTTGTGCAACAGTACTTTGTACATTCTAAATCATGGTAAAAGCTGCGGCTTAGATGAGTGGTTAGTATGGAGTATTGTTTATTTAGATAGCATTCAAAGCGCTGCTGTAGAGTCAAACTTTGTGTCAGGCAATTACTATTGTGGCGATATATTCAGCACGCGGCACTAAAATTCAGTCTTACTTTATACCCTGTTTTCTAGTTTATATTTGCGTGCTAAGTGCAAAGCAATGCGATACCTAGACTCTGGCTTCTTTATCCCCACCATCTCCTGCTTTTGATAATTAAAGTAGCGACCAATTATGGGAGCATCAGCTCCCCCTTCTTTCTCAAGTGAGCTTTACCAATCATTTTCCTTCTCTTTAAGGCCGTTCCCAGCTATGAAATAACCCCTTTAAAGTTCAGTTTGAGTCAATATTTTTAGTCATGATCGGAGTACTCAATATGAAACCAAAACCTAATTCTGAAATTACGCGTATTCAGCTTGGTCCCACAGTAAAAGAAAAAAACCAAACAACAAAAAAAAGGATGCACCGACCTCGCTTACCACAAGACATTGTGATGGTCATAGTAGGCAAGTGGGCGATGCCAACAACGGTCGTTTTGGTGCTAATAACCTGCTTATCGGGTTATTACCTGGATGTTGAAGCGTTTACGCCAGTGGTTGGTATGATAGCACCTGTCATAATGGCGTTAATCATGGTGATCAGGGAGGCATCGGTGGGCAAAGATGAAGATCAGGCTTTGGCTGACCGAAAACGTGAAAGAGATGAAAGAATAAAACAATATCAAATAGAAAAAGAGCTTAAATTAGCGCAAATGGCATTGGAAGAAAAAAGGCACACGCAAGAACTGGATGAAAAAGCGAGGCAATTTGATTTATCACAAGCAGCAGCCAAGGATGTGGTTGAGTTAGCCAGAGAGATGAATTCGAGTTTAGTAGACATTATGAAAAAAGAGTCAGATTAAACTGAATCAAAAATACAGGTGTCACCTATCTACATGATTCATTATTAAAATTAGAGGTGAAACAGGGCAAAAATAGGGCGCGCTTAATGAGAGGAAAGCATTTATAGCATGTAGATAGGTTTGTGTAAAAATGCAAGTTGGCAAAGCTTAGGAA
>NZ_JAGJEF010000133.1:0-5927 GCF_018100875.1 Pseudoalteromonas sp. MMG012 | reverse complement strand
ACATGGGCAAAAGGGGACGATACGTGAAGAAGCCTGTAAAACGCTGGGGTTAAGTAAAGATGCCTTGTATCGACGATTAAAAAGCCTTGGTTGGGAAAGTGGCAAAGCTAAACGCTCAGACGCTGGCACTACGGCGATGGATAATGAGGCCATTAATATGCTGGTTTCGATACTAAACCAAGGTGTACGAGACAATGGTAAACGCATTATGGACGTTACCACTGCTAAGTCGATTTTGGTTGCAAATGGCTATCAATGCCTAAGTACCAGCCAGATCAGCCGTGTACTAGCTAAACGTAATGCGTCAGTTACAGCGCTGGATAAGCCAGCCCCACATATACAAATGCGCAGTTTAGCGCCAAACCATGTACATCAGGTGGACCCATCATACTGTTTGCTTTATTACCCACCGGGTAAAAAAGGCAAAGTACAACGCTATGCAAACGACTCTGAATTTTATGCAAATAAGCCTGAGAATTTAGAACGTATCAAGCATTTGCGTGTGTGGCGTTACGTATTGATTGACCATAACAGCGGCATGGTTCGCGTGCGTTACTACGAGTCAGCAGGTGAAACGCAAGCCAATATGTTTGATTTTTTAATGTGGTGCTGGAAGTGGCACGACGGCTCAGCATTTATGGGCGTGCCGCAAATTATGCTATGGGATAAAGGCAGTGCTAACACGGGTAAGGCAATTACCAACGTGTTAGATGCGCTCAAGGTTAAAAACATACCCCACGAGGCTGGCAACCCGCGCGCCAAAGGTGCCGTTGAAGTGGCAAACAACATTGTTGAAAAACAGTTTGAAAGCCGTATTTTGTTTGAGCCTGTTAGTAGTGTTGAAGAGCTAAACGAGTCGGTATGGGCATGGCAAGAAGCATTCAACGCCAACAAAGTACCAGGCATGAACTGCAAGCATACACGGCATAAACAGGCGCGTTTAGATGTATGGCTAACCATATATCAACCACAAAACCGTGACTATTTGCGGATGTTACCTGATGAGCAAATTTGCAGGCTACTGCTAACCAAAACAGGCGATACACGCACGGTAAAAGATGGTCTAACGATTACCTACGTACACCCACTCACTAAAACCAGTTTGAGCTACGACTTATACGGGTTAGAGCATGTACGCAATGGGATCAAGGTTTCCGTCAGTCCGATCCTTATTGGTGATACACCTGATTTATTAGTGGGTGTAAAAACCCCGTTAGATGAGGTTGTTTACCACCAAGTGGCCCCCGCAAACTTTGACGCAAGCGGCTTTAGAGTTGATGCGGCAATCATTGGCGAAGAACACCAGCGCCATGCTGATACAGCAACTCAAACAGCAGCAAAAGAAGCTGATCGCCTTGCGTATGGCAACTTAAGTGACGACGAAATTAAGAAAGCGAAAAAGCAAAAAACAGCACCATTCAATGGCAAGTTGGTTGCCCATTCGCACCTTAAGAACGTTGAGCACGAAACGCGCATTGCGCCCAAGGGCGAAACGATTACACCAGACAGCCCAGTGGCTAAGCAAATTGCACAAGCACCGAAGCGCAAAGGCAAGGTATTAGACAATCTTGACCTACGTATGTTGGTAGCAGAGCGATTAGGCCGCGGACTAAGACCAACAGAGGTTGAGTGGTTAGCACATCAAGCAGTTGTTGAAACGGAAGTAAGCAGCATTGTTGAGCAGTTACACAACGGGATAGCGGAAACCCCAGTGTATAAGCTAGCGAGATAATTTGTGGAAAGAAGTACAAAGCTTAGCATGGTGTTCACTGAACAACGTATTAGCCAAGCACAAGTAGTAAAAGCACTGGCGGCTAAAGGTATCACTTTTAGTTGTGCGAGTTTAAGCCGCGTTAAGCGGCGGTTGGAGTGGCCTAAAACCTGTGATGTTGAGGCCATAAAAAGAGCAATAACAGAGTATTTGAAAACATGTGGAGCCAATGAAAGCCAACTAACAAATTTGTTTAGTTGGTACGCACCAAAGCCCCAAATTACAGATAACACAGACTTTAAAGATCCGGAGCCAGAAATGTTAAATGCCCAAGCAAAAAAGTTTTTTAAGTTACGACGAGACCCGTTTGAAAATGAGATCAGCAGTTTAGATGATGTGTTTTGGATAGACCCTTATCGCGTGATTCTAGAAGACATGTTACTTGCAGCTACGGCAGGCAGTATGGTGGCGTTATTTGGTGAGTGTGGCAGTGGTAAAACGATTGTTCGCCGTGCATTTATTCATAATATTCAAAAGGATCATCCTGAGGTTATTTTAATTCAACCTGCGCGTTTAGACAGGCGACGACTTACTGCCGAATCTATTTCGACGGCGATTTGTAGAGCATTACAAATAAAACATAAACCCAGTGCTGAAGAGCGTGATGCAGCAATAGAAGAGGCGTTAATTGAAAGCGCAAACAATGGCCACTTACACTTGCTGATCATTGATGAAGCGCACGATTTATCATCTGATGTGATCAAGCTACTAAAACGTATTTGGGAGCTAACACACGGTTTCCAACGTGTTATGGGTATTGTTCTTATCGGGCAAACAGAGCTGAAGAAAAAACTAGATGGACAACACGTTCGTGAGTTTACGTGGCGTTGTAATCAAGTAGCTATGTCGCCGCTTGGTAGGTTTGTGCCTGACTATATTCAGCATAAATTTGCGCGTTGTGGTGTGGATGCAAGCAAAATTTTTACAGAGGATGCAATGAGTGCAATTCGCGGTAAGTGCTACGGCATTATTAAACACGGAATTGCACTAGACGATAGTCAGTTAGACCGTTCATACCCACTCAGTGTAAATACGTGGATTGCTAAAGCAATGAACATCGCCGCGGCGGTTGGTGAAAAGACCATTGATGAAAAACTAATTTTAAGGATGTAGCAATGAGCCAACATGTAGATATCACATTGACTGGCGTTGCTAGCGTCAAGATCACAAAACAAGTCACGTTACCCAAGGCAGACGCCGAAGCATTATTGGCCGACGATTGCAGAATACAAGACATGCTCACGCGCCACAATGCGGTTGACGTTAAACAATGGGGCCATGTGTTCGGCAAAAAGCAACGCGAGTTTACGATTGAAAAGCTAGAGCCTGGTTACTCGTGCGCAAATCATCATTGTGGTTGGGTGGGTAATGAGTCCGACAAAACACAAGTCGTGGTAAATGGTGTAGAGACACAGGCCTGTCCTAAGTGCCACTCATTAAAGTTTTATAACGTTCAGCAGGTGGTGCCCCGTGGATAAACGAATTTTAAGAAAAATTAAGCAATGCTTAGCGCTGGCTAAGTCTGCAACGAATGAGAACGAGGCCGCAGCCGCGATGCGATCAGCTCAAGCGCTTATGAATAAGCACCGTATTAGTGCTGAAGATGTGGGCATGAGCAATATTGATGAGCAGCGTTTTGCATTTGGCGTTAATCGCATTGTGAATTATCAAGCAAATTTACTGCATTTAATAAAACGGGCATTTGGCGTTGAAGTAGTTATATCACGCAGTTTTACGGGTAGTGACGTTCGCTTTATTGGAGTTACGCCACAGCCAGAATTAGCGGGCTATTGCTGGGAGGTTTTGTTTTCAAAGCTAAAAGCTGAGCGCAGCAATTACGTTAAAAAGCAGCCTAAACAGTGCAAGCGAGCAACAAAAGTGGCAAGAGGTGACCAGTTTGCGCTGGGCTGGATTTATGGCGTTAGCCAGCAAGTTAAAGACTTTGCTCTGAGCGAAAGCGAATCTGCATTAGTTAAAACATACAAAGCTAAGCATTACCCGGACTTAACAACAAAGGATGCTATGGAAAGGGGCAAAAAAGCGAATGTTGGCGATGCGATAAGTGATGGGTTTAAAGCAGGCAAAAAGCATTCAATCAACCGCCCGATAAACGGCGGATCTCAACAAAAAATTTCAATGCAGTAGGTGAAGTTATGGAACAAGAATTTTATACAAACAGAAGTGGTTACAAAGTCCCAGCAAATAAAGTAAGCGACAACGACAAAGCGCAAAATACGCTTGTGTTAGAGCTGGTTCAACGTGCAAAACAACTGAACGCAGAACATGAAAATTTTAAACGTGGTGTGTATTCGCAAGTAAACGACTTTATTGCTGATATGGCCCATAGCTACAACGTTGAGATTGGCGGAGCTAAGGGCAACATTACTCTAACCTCGTTTGATGGCAAAAGCCGCGTAAAAGTAGGTGTTGCTGACGACATTAGCTTTGGCCCTGAAATTTTAATAGCTAAAGAGCTGTTTTTAGGTGTGGTAAATGGGTTGCTGGAAAAGCTAGACGACGAAGCACAGCTTATTAAAGACATAGTAATGAACGCGTTTGAAACCGACAAAGAGGGCCAGTACAGCAAAAGCAAAATCATGGAGCTGCGCAGTAAGTACCGTTACAGCCATAAGTCGGACGATTGGGCCGCAGGTATGCAAGCAATAGATGACGCGTTTATTTTTGGCTCAACAAAAACGTATGTTCGTTTTTATGAGCGTAACGAGCTGGGCGCTTGGATTCAGATCCCGTTGGTTAGCAAATCCCTATAAAGGTGGCGTTATGTATCATTCAAAATCAAAGCTGATCCAATTAATACATGTAGGCAAAACGAGTTTAGGCTGGGACGAAGATTTGTATCGCCAAGTTTTAGTTGAACTGACTAAAAAAGAGAGCTGCAAAGAGATGAGTGTAGGTGAGCTAAACAAAGTGCTGTCTCACATGAAAGACAAAGGTTTTAAAGTGGTGACTAAAAAGCGCGGTAAGGGTCGCAACTCGCCAATTACTCGTGATATAGATCCCGAGGATAAAACGCCCCTAGATAAGCTGCGCCAAGTGTGGATTGCAATGAGCCACCGTGGTTATTTACGCGATGGTTCAGAAGCTGCGCTACTCACTTGGAGTAAGGCACAAGCTAAACGCATGAATAAAAACGTAGCAATTGAACGTTTGGAATGGCTACGCGCATCCATGGTTCATGCACTAATTGAGCAGTTAAAAAGCTGGTATGTACGTTTAATGGCAAAAGATATGAACGAGCTAGCACCAGATTTAAAACAGCTACCGCTGTGCGATGAAGAGCTATTCAGCGCTAAGCGTTTTGTATTCTGTTTCGTTGGTAAGTTTGAAGGCTGTAACGTTGATCAACTAGAAGCAGCTCTTAACTTTACGGGCCAAATGCTCGGAAAATATGAGGGCGTGAAAAATGGCTAATGAGAATAGCATAGGCAAAGTCACGGATCGTGGTGATGGTGTTTTATTCACGATTTTTGAGCTAGTGACAATGGGGGTTTCTGAAGTATTAGACGATGACGAAGCAACAGAATTAGGGCGTAAAGTTGTGGAGAAAATCAGGCGTACATTTGCGGGTGAGCAGATTTACATATGCCAAGGGCGAACGCTGGAAGCAATTTTGTTAAAAAATGCAATTTGGTCTGAGTTTAGAGGTGATAACCATTTAGAGTTGGCGAAAAAACACGGGTGTTCAGAGCAGTGGGTTTATCGCGTTGTTAGACTAATGAGAACGCTTAAGCGCGACGAAATGCAAGGTGATTTGTTTGATGATAGCAAAGGTAAAGGTCCGATGAATGAAGGACCACAAATATGCTAAACGACGATGAGATCACAGTAAACAAATGGCTTTTGTTACTAGCTTTATGTACAGCGCTATTGCTCGGATTTGAGCTTGGAAAACTCATATATATAGAAGAGCAAGTGACACAGCAAAAACAAGCAACAAACTGGGGTAGAAATGGCGGCCCAGCATTAGCACCAATTGAACCAGAAGCACCACCTTTATATAAGGTGATTTTGGACCTGATAAATGAGGAAGATCATGAAGAGTAATATAGCTGAAGAAATGGCCCCACATTATATAGCTGCTTTTTTAAGTAAGTGTGGCTGTGAGTCATTTGATGATGTTGTTGGCGCTATGCAA